>NZ_JAMOKH010000022.1:0-101292 GCF_023656585.1 Bacteroides sp. B1-V-101
TTCGAACGATAGAAATCGCCAAGAAGTTCAAGCTGATAAGGACTAAAGGTCATGTCACTCTTTTTCATCTTTTATTCATTTTAGTTGATACTTATAGTAGTCAACCAAATCCAGGGTAAGACACAAACCTTGTTTACAGGCTAAGGTTGCCGAGTCTTGTCTTAATATAGGCGGCATACAGGAAGTAATATATGGCATAAACAACGTACATTCATGCCTAAAAGGGAGTTCTTAACATAAATAGGCAAAGGCTTTAAAACAGTGCGCTTACCACTGATAATCAGCAAATTAACCGTATTATCTATTAAAAACAGGTGATAATAGAAAGCAGAAAAACATCTATTATCACCTTATTATCACCGGTTATTATCACCATTACTTGACTAATTATAAGACACTTATCACGCAAAGGTGACAAGTGACAATAACAAAGTGTGTTTATTTCCTATGTAACTTTGCTCTAAACCATCACAACTTGCTTCATCACCGATTACTGAATGACCGTTAATAAAGAGTAAATCTGCTCTTTACAAAAACACGCTCCCATTCTGCCTTTTACGAATTATATTACCTTTGTCCGAAAAGCAATATAATCGTATGGAAAAACAAGAAAATATTATAGCAACCTATCAACAAATCATTCAGGAAACAGAACAACAACTACAAAAAGCGCGGAAACGCATTCGCTATATCAGCCTTCTGAGACTGATCTTATTCGTAGAAGCAGTAGCCTCCGCCATTATTTTTTGGTCCGATGGATGGTTAAAACTCATCGTACTTACCGTACTTCCCATCATCGCTTTCATTTGGCTGGTGCAAAGCCACAACCGATGGTTTTACTGGAAAGATTATCTCAAAAAGAAAATAGAAATCAATCAGCAGGAGCTACGAGCACTGCAATATGACTTTTCCGACTTCGACAACGGAAAGGAATACATCGATCCGTCTCACCTCTATACTTTCGACTTGGACATATTTGGCGAGCACTCACTATTCCAGTATATCAATCGTACTTCAACCCCCATCGGCAAACAGCGTCTTGCCAACTGGTTCAATGCGCATCTAGAAGAAAAGGAAGCTATCGAACAACGTCAGGAAGCGATTCGGGAACTATCCTCAGAACTTGAGTTTCGGCAACAATTCCGCCTGCTCGGATTACTTTATAAAGGCAAGCCATCCGACACCTCTGAAATTAAAGAATGGGTAAACAGTCCGAGCGACTATCGGAAACACGCTTTCCTCCGTATCCTCCCGACAGCAGTAGGTATTATCAACCTCCTGTGTATTGGCGCAACGATTCTGGGATTTCTCCCTGCAAGCATCAGCGGGATAATATTTGCGTGCTTTGTCGTATTCAGTTTTATCTTCTCAAAAGGAATAACCAAAATACAAGCGACGTATGGCGAAAAACTACAAATTCTGTCTACTTACGCCGACCAGATTCTCATCACCGAGAAAAAAGAGATGCACAGCCCTGCACTGCAACAACTGAAAGCCGAACTTACAAGCCGAAATCAAACAGCTTCCCAGTCCGTACACCGCCTGGCTAAACTCATGAATGCACTTGACCAACGAGGCAACCTGCTAATGAGCACTATCTTGAACGGTCTCCTATTTTGGGAACTCCGCCAGGTCATGCAAATCGAGAAATGGAAAGAAGCACACTCCGCAGACCTCCCCCGCTGGATTGAAGCTATCGGAGCAATCGATGCTTATTGTTCTCTTGCAACATTCTCATACAACCATCCGGATTACATCTATCCTCAAATAACTTCTCAGTCTTTCCACCTGCAAGCCGAAGCCTTAGGGCATCCGCTCATGGACCGCAATAAATGTGTCCGCAATGGAATCGATATGGAGAAACGTCCGTTCTTTATCATTATTACCGGCGCCAACATGGCAGGCAAAAGTACTTACCTGCGCACCGTAGGTGTTAACTATCTCTTAGCTTGCATTGGCGCTCCTGTATGGGCTTCGAAAATGGAAATATTTCCCGCTCGTCTTGTCACCAGCCTCCGGACAAGTGATTCACTCACCGACAACGAATCTTACTTCTTTGCCGAACTCAAACGACTAAAACTAATCATTGATAAGCTCAAAGCCGGAGAAGATTTATTTATCATCCTTGATGAAATCCTGAAAGGAACTAACTCAATGGACAAACAGAAAGGTTCTTTTGCCTTGATCAAACAATTTATGAGCATGGACGCCAATGGCATTATCGCTACTCATGACTTGCTGTTAGGCACACTAATAGATGCTTTTCCACAAAATATCCGGAATTATTGTTTCGAAGCGGACATTACCAACAACGAACTGACATTCTCATACCAGATGAGAAGCGGAGTCGCACAGAACATGAATGCGTGCTTCTTAATGAAAAAAATGGGGATTGCCGTCATCGACGGTTAATCCCCATATGTCAGTTATTCCTTAAAGCCTGCTTGTATCTAAGCTATTAAGACATGGAAGTGCGATATTCAGTAATTATCAATCCATTATCCATTTATCCCTGCATTCCCGCACTTCACTATCTTAGAAATGGTCTTCTGATGGATGACAGTCCGCCATCAACATGAATACCATTTGACATTAAGCACCTTTAATTCAATTGACTTTTAGTCAGAAACGCAGCAACAGCTGCAGCTGCATCATTGGTAAAATAATGTACAGCAGTCACCGGCTGATATGTATAAGGTACAAACTGGAATAGCTGTACAGCTGCAAATTTATTATCAGCAGATAGTATCACGTCCATACGTATATTACCACTTGCCTCACTCTTAATCTTTGAATCCGCAGAAAATGAACCGGAATTAACAAGGTCAGTCAACTTGTCCATATGCTTCAGATCAAAGAAAATACTACGCTCTTTCGCTATGCTTCCTGTCGGTACATAGACCACTTCTTTTGATTTCCAGAAAAGCCGGAAAATACCTAAAAGGAACAATCCTGTTCCAAAGACCATCAGAGCCATACTGACAGTAGACGATTTATCTTCCAGTTCAAATGTAGAAGCAAAAGATAAAATACCAATCAGTAACATTACACAAGAAATTAAAAGACCGGAGATACTTGTACGTTTAGCGATATCGGGATGTGAAGATGCAAATATAGTAGCATCAATAGCTTGAGTTGCCATAATATTGAAGTTTAAATTATTAGTAAAAATATGAAGATAATAAAGACTGACCGGCACTATATAATTAACGCCAGCAATCTGTAAAATAATACCAATAAATAAACGTCTAAATAATAATATGCCTTAAAGTAAATACATAATATTCACTTGCAGGCTGGCAATAATAGGAAGTTGTAGTATTATAAATCCTTCCCCAATGCTGTGACAGCGAGTTATCACGGTCTGCACAACATTGCAGCACGTTTCTCAGAGAAGAGAAGTATTCACCGATTTGCACACGTTGGATGCGTGTCACCGATATCTGATGGCTTTGCAAATTAGTTAATTCAGCCACAGGAAGATAAGGAGATTCTGGAGCATTAATCTGCCCCTGCGGTTTCATAGAATATGTAATAGCATGCTCTGGTTGTTCCACCTGTTTTTCAGTGAAAACATTGCCTGCGACCCCATGAAGGGCAACTGCCAGCAACAGAAACAATATTACCTTTACAAATTTTGCCATATTCTCCTGCAAATATAACAGATAATTCTTACGAAAAGTTCATTCGGTAAATCTTTTAATGTATCTTAGTATAACTAAAATATAAAGATACAAAAAAGGCTACCCGTGTGAGTAGCCTTTTTTATATGTATACGAATAACTTTAAAATTATTCAGCTGATTCAGCTTTTGGTTCTTCAGTTGCAGGAGCTTCAACAGCAGCAGGAGCAGCAGCTTCAGCACTCTTCTTAGAACGACGAGTACGAGTAGCTTTCTTAGCAACTTTTTCTTTAGCCATGTTTTCATTGTAGTCAACCAACTCAATGAAACACATTTCTGCATTGTCACCTAAACGATTACCAGTCTTGATGATACGAGTATAACCACCCGGACGGTCAGCAATCTTAACCGAGATTTCTTTGAACAATTCTGTTACTGCAATCTTATCTTGCAGGTTGCTAAATACAACACGACGAGAATTCGTAGTATCTTCTTTAGACTTTGTAATCAAAGGCTCAACAAACTTCTTCAAAGCTTTTGCCTTTGCCACAGTCGTAGTGATTCTTTTGTGCTTGATCAAGGAGCAAGCCATGTTAGATAACATAGCGCTTCTGTGAGAAGCAGTACGACCTAAATGATTGAATTTTTTATTATGTCTCATTTTTTATTCTTTATCTAATTTATATTTAGAAATGTCGGTTCCAAACGATAGATTCAGACTTTCCAGCAAATCATCAAGCTCGGTAAGCGATTTCTTTCCGAAGTTTCTGAACTTCAACAGGTCAGTTTTGTTGAATTGTACCAAGTCGCCGAGAGTTTCTACATCAGCAGCCTTCAAACAGTTGAGGGCACGAACTGACAAGTCCATATCAACAAGCTTAGTCTTCAACAGCTGACGCATATGCAATACTTCTTCGTCAAACTCTTCATTGCCATCAGTATCGTTACTTTCAAGCGTGATCTTCTCATCAGAGAACAACATGAAGTGGTAGATCAGAATTTTTGCAGCTTCTTTCAGCGCTTCCTTCGGGTGTATAGAACCGTCGGTACTAATCTCAAGCACTAGCTTTTCGTAGTCAGTCTTCTGTTCTACACGGAAGTTTTCTACAGCATACTTGACATTACGTATCGGTGTATAAATAGAGTCGATTGGAATTACATTAACATCCGTGCAATATTCGCGATTTTCATCAGCAGGAACATATCCACGACCTTTGTTAATAGTAATATCAATCTGCATAGTTGCCTTAGAATCTAAATGACAAATAACTAATTCCGGATTTAACACTTCAAATCCAGTCAAATACTTACCTATGTCACCTGCTTTAAATTCACTTGAATTCTCGACAGTGATGCTCACTTTTTCGCTCTCGAATTCTTCAACTACTTGCTTGAATCTCACTTGTTTCAGATTCAAGATAATGTTGGTAACATCCTCTTTTACTCCAGGTACACTAGAAAATTCATGCTCCACACCATCTATTCTGATAGTAGTGATAGCAAAACCCTCTAATGAAGAGAGCAGGATACGGCGTAATGCATTACCTACGGTAATACCAAACCCCGGTTCCAACGGACGAAATTCGAATTTACCGAATCTGGAGTCCGCCTCCAACATTAATACTTTATCAGGTTTTTGAAATGCTAATATCGCCATGAAATTAATTATTATTTAGAATACAATTCAACGATCAAATGTTCTTTAATGTTCTCAGGAATGTCTGCTCTTTCAGGTATATGCAACATTTTACCGACCTTAGAAGTTTCATCCCACTCCAACCAAGCGTATTTGCTGTGATTGAAACCTGCAAGAGAGTTAGCAATTACTTCCAAAGATTTAGATCTTTCACGAACACCAATCAATTGTCCTGGTTTTACTGCGAATGAAGGAATGTTTACCACTTCACCATCTACAGTAATATGCTTGTGACTAACCAACTGACGAGCAGCAGCACGTGTAGGAGCAATACCCAAACGGAATACTACGTTGTCAAGACGGCCTTCCAGCAATTGAAGAAGCACCTCACCGGTAATACCTTTAGCGGTAGCGGCTTTTTCAAACAAATTGCGGAATTGTTTTTCTAAAACTCCATAAGTGTATTTCGCTTTCTGCTTTTCACGAAGTTGCACACCATATTCAGAAGTTTTTCTTTTTCTTGAATTTCCGTGTTGTCCGGGAGGATAGTTCTTCTTTGACAAAACTTTATCAGCTCCAAAGATGCCTTCACCGAATTTACGGGCTATTCTTGATTTTGGTCCAGTATATCTAGCCATTTCTTTTAAATATTTAATTGTTTATTCATGAACTCAATTTGTTGCAGCCGCGATTGCAGAGAAGAAATTATTGCAATCCAAAAACAAAATCAAGATCATTTTAAGTTAAAGGTAAATTAAACTCTACGTCTTTTCGGAGGACGACAACCATTGTGTGGAAGCGGAGTTACGTCGATGATCTCTGTAACCTCAATACCAGCTCCGTGGATAGTTCTAATAGCAGACTCACGTCCGTTACCTGGACCCTTCACATATGCTTTTACCTTTCTCAGGCCAAGATCAAATGCAATTTTTGCACAATCCTGGGCAGCCATCTGAGCTGCATAAGGAGTATTCTTTTTTGAACCTCTAAATCCCATCTTTCCTGCAGATGACCAAGAGATAATCTGCCCTTCACTGTTTGCAAGAGAAACAATAATATTGTTGAAAGATGAATGAACGTGTAACTGTCCATTAGCGTCTACTTTCACATTTCTCTTCTTAGCTGCAACTGTTTTTTTTGCCATATCAACAATTATTATTTAGTAGCTTTTTTCTTATTAGCAACGGTTTTCTTTCTACCCTTACGAGTACGTGCATTGTTCTTAGTGCTCTGACCTCTAACCGGCAGACCAATACGATGACGTACACCACGGTAACAACCAATATCCATTAATCGCTTAATGTTCAATTGGATTTCAGAACGAAGATCACCTTCTACTTTATACTCTGCACCGATAATCTCACGAATCTTAGCAGCTTGATCATCTGTCCAGTCTTTAACCTTCAGATCTTTATCTACACCAGCTTTATCTAAAATTTTTGCTGAACTACTGCGACCTATTCCATATACATAGGTCAACGCAATTTCACCTCTTTTATTCTGAGGTAAATCTACACCAACTATTCTTATAGCCATATACTAAATTATTTTTTTTGCAAAAATAACAAATTATCCTTGACGTTGTTTATACTTAGGATTTTTCTTGTTAATAACATACAAACGGCCATTACGTCTAACGATCTTACATTCTGGCGTGCGTTTCTTTAATGATGCTCTTACTTTCATATCTTAATTTTATTTATATCTAAACACAATTCTTCCTTTCGATAAGTCGTAAGGAGACATTTCGACTCTCACTTTATCTCCCGGCAAGATCTTGATGTAATGCATACGCATCTTACCTGAAATATGTGCAGTAATCTCATGTCCGTTTTCTAATTCAACACGAAACATTGCATTAGACAATGCTTCAACTATAACTCCATCTTGTTCTATTGCAGATTGCTTTGCCATATTATATTGCTTTATCTCCTAAAACTTCTTCTATGAATTTGAATGAAGACAAAATATCAGCCTCACCAGCTCCAACAGCTACCGTATGCTCAAAGTGCGCAGCACATTTACGATCTCTGGTCCTCACAGTCCATCCGTCACCTTCCATAATCACTTGTCTGTCTCCCAACGTTATCATCGGCTCAATTGCAATGCAAAGACCTCTTTTCATCAAAGGACCATATCCTCTTTTACCATAATTAGGTACCTGGGGATCTTCGTGCATTTCCTTACCGATGCCGTGACCGACAAACTCACGCACTACACCATAAGAATGAGACTCACAATATTGCTGAATAGCATATCCGATATCTCCGATTCTTTTTCCATGTACTGCATTCTGAATACCGATATATAACGCTTCTTTAGTTACCTTCAACAAGGTACGAATTTCTTCGTCTACCTCTCCTACACAAAAAGTATAAGCAGAATCTCCACAAAAACCATTCATATAAGTTCCGCAATCCACAGATACGATATCGCCGTCTTTCAGAACAATATCCCCCGGGATTCCATGTACTACCTGCTCATTTACAGAAGTACAGATGGATGCAGGAAACGGGTCTCCATATTGATTCGGGAATCCTTTAAAAGTTGGAGTTGCCCCATTATCTCTAATGAATTCTTCAGCAACTTTATCCAACTCACGTGTAGTTACACCAGGCTTCACCACTTTGGCAACCTCAGCTAGAGTTCTACCGACAAGCAGGTTACTCTGACGGAGCAATTCTATTTCATCTTCTGTCTTAAGAAATATCATTTCTATTCTAAAGAATTAATATGCCGCTACACCAGCGCGTCCCTTAATACGACCTGATTTCAACAGACCATCATAATGTCTCATCAACAAATGACTTTCAACCTGTTGCAGTGTATCAAGAACAACACCTACAAGAATTAACAAAGATGTACCGCCGAAGAATTGAGCAAATCCAGCTTGAACCCCAAATATACCAGCAAAAGCAGGCATAATAGCAACCAATGCCAAGAAGAAAGAACCCGGTAAAGTAATACGAGACATGATATCATCAATATACTCTGCTGTTTTCTTTCCCGGTTTGATACCAGGGATGAAACCATTATTTCTCTTCATATCCTCAGCCATCTGAGTCGGATTGATTGTAATTGCAGTATAGAAATATGTAAATAATATAATCATTACCGCAAAAACAAAATTATACCAGAAACTTGTATGATCTGTAAACGCATGCAAGAAACCACCTGCGTTATTTACATTATTGGAAAAACCGATAAATGTAATTGGAATAAACATGATTGCCTGAGCAAAGATTATAGGCATTACACCAGCAGCATTCACCTTCAAAGGAATATACTGTCTTGCACCACCATATTGTTTATTACCTACGATTCTTTTAGCATATTGTACAGGAATCTTTCTTGTACCTTGTACCAACAAGATTGCAGCACCAATCACTAACAATAAGAATACGACTTCAATTATAAACATAATCAGACCACCACTCTTATTTGCTACTCTGGATACAACTTCTTGTATCAAAGCATCAGGGAAACGAGCGATAATACCGATCAGGATGATAAATGAAATACCGTTACCAATACCTTTATCAGTTATTCTTTCACCAAGCCACAAAATAAACATACTACCTGCTGCCAAAATAATGGTAGAGGTAACCATAAACAGAGTCCAATCTAATGAAGCATTTAAGGAAGGGCCAGCCTGCATTTTAAGATTGAGCAAATAAGAAGGGGCCTGAACTAACAATATAGCAATCGTCAGATAACGAGTATATTGATTCATTTTTCTTCTGCCGCTCTCACCTTCGCGCTGCAACTTTTGGAAATACGGCACAGCGATTCCCAATAGCTGAATAACGATAGATGCAGAGATATAAGGCATGATTCCTAATGCAAAAATAGAGGCATTAGAAAATGCTCCTCCAGAGAACATATTTAACAAGGCTAAAAGGCCTTCACTTGTTTGTTCGTGCAATTTTGCCAGCATTGCCGGATTAATACCCGGTAATACGACATATGATCCGAAACGGTAAATTGCCACAAACAATATGGTGATGAGGATCCGCTGTCTCAGATCCTCAATCTTCCATATATTCTTTAATGTTTCAATAGCTTTTCTCATTGAATCAGAGTTTTACTACAGTTCCACCAGCAGCTTCAATAGCAGCAGCAGCACTCTTAGAGAATGCGTTAGCTTCTACTTCCAGCTTGTTAGTCAGAGCTCCGTTACCCAATACTTTAACCAATTGATTTGAAGAAATAAATCCTGCTTCAATAAAGTCGCTAATACCAACTTTTGTCAGATTCTTAGCATCTGCAAGCGTCTGAATTGTATCCAAGTTGATAGCCTTATATTCTACACGATTGATATTCTTAAAACCAAATTTAGGTACTCGACGTTGAAGAGGCATCTGACCACCTTCAAAGCCAACTTTCTTAGAGTATCCAGATCTTGATTTAGCTCCTTTATGACCTCTTGTAGAAGTACCACCCAAACCAGAACCGGCACCACGTCCTATTCTCTTTCTTGTCTTAGTAGATCCTTCTGCAGGTTTTAAATTACTTAAGTTCATATTGTAATTCGTTTTTTTATTCAACAAATAATTACTTAACAATGGCAACCAAGTGTTTTACTTTATCTACCATTCCAAGAATTGAAGGAGTGCTTTCGTGTTCAACCACACGGTTCAGTTTGCGAAGTCCCAGTGCATCAAGAGTTCTTTTCTGATCAGCTGGAGCACCAATTCTACTTTTAACTTGTTTAATCTTTATAGTTGACATATCTCCTCCTTATCCTCTAAATACTTTTTCAACACTAATACCTCTGTTCTGAGCAATCATTCTTGCATCACGCATCTCACTCAAAGCTTCAATTGTAGCTTTAACAAGGTTGTGCGGATTTGAAGAACCTTTAGATTTTGCCAAAACGTCAGTAATACCAACACTTTCCAATACAGCACGCATAGCACCACCAGCTACTACACCGGTTCCGTGAGATGCAGGTTTGATGAATACTTCAGCACCACCAAACTTAGCTGATTGTTCATGAGGAACAGTACCTTTCAAAACAGGTACTTTCACCAGGTTCTTTTTAGCTGATTCTACGCCTTTAGCGATAGCAGCTGTTACTTCACCTGCTTTACCAAGTCCCCAACCGATAATACCTTCTTCGTTACCTACAACAACGATTGCAGAGAAACTAAAAGTTCTACCACCTTTGGTAACTTTAGTAACACGATTAATAGCAACCAATCTATCCTTCAGTTCTATATCGTTAGTAACCTTAACTCTATTATTAACTCCTGCCATAATGATTAAAATTTAAGTCCACCGTTACGAGCAGCATCAGCTACTTCTTTTACTCTCCCATGATACAAGTAACCATTACGGTCGAAAACAACAGTAGTTATACCTGCTTCCTGAGCCTTTTTAGCAATCATTTCACCAACTTTAGCAGCTTGTTCTTTCTTTGCGACTTTCTCAGCCATACCTAAAGAAGAAGCAGCAGCCAGTGTCTTACCAGAAAGATCATCGATAATCTGGACATAAATTTGCTTGTTACTTCTAAATACACTCATACGCGGACGTTCAGCAGTACCTGAAATCTTATTGCGTACTCTATATTTGATCTTAACTCGTCTTTCTATTTTTGTTGTCATAATAATCTAATTTTATATGATTTACTTAGCGCCGGCTGATTTACCAGACTTTCTACGAATTACTTCGCCAACAAACTTAATACCTTTACCCTTATATGGTTCAGGTTTACGGAAAGAACGTATTTTAGAGCAAACTTGACCAAGCAATTGTTTGTCACACGATTCCAATATAATAAGAGGATTCTTATTTCTTTCAGACTTAGTTTCAACTTTCACCTCAGCAGGCAATTGAATGAAAATATTGTGTGTATAACCTAAAGCCAGTTCAATGATGTTACCTTGGTTAGAAGCACGGTAACCTACACCGACAAGTTCCAGTTCCTTTTTATATCCTTCAGACACGCCCACAACCATGTTATGAACTAAAGAACGATACAAACCGTGGAAAGCATGCTTTTGCTTCGGGTTATCAATCATTTCTTTTTCGTTTTCTGTTAAAGTCACGTGTCCGTCTTCAATGGCAACATTGATAGCAGGATTCACATATTGGCTAAGTTCGCCTTTGGGTCCCTTAACGGTAACCACATCATCCTTCAGAGTGACTGTCACTCCAGCAGGGATACTAATGGGTAATTTTCCTATTCTTGACATTGCTTATTCCTCCTAAATTAATATACGTAACACAAGACTTCACCACCGATTTTCAGTTCAGCAGCTTCTTTGTTAGTCATTACACCTTTGGAAGTAGATATTATAGCAATACCCAGCCCATTAATAACACGCGGCATATCTTTGTAACCAGTATACTTACGCATACCCGGAGAAGATACTCTTTCTAATTTTTTGATTGCGTTAACTTTGTTAACAGAATCATACTTCAAGGCAACCTTGATAGTTCCTTGAGGACCATCTTCTACAAACTTATAGTTAAGAATGTAGCCTTTTTCAAAAAGAATCTTAGTGATTTCTTTTTTCAAGTTCGAAGCGGGAACTTCTACAACTCTGTGCTTAGCACCAATTGCGTTCCGCAACCTCGTCAAATAATCTGCTATTGGATCAGTCATATAAAAATAAATTAAATTAATCAGGACTTCCCTGACAATATTTAAACAATAATTACCAGCTTGCTTTCTTTACGCCCGGGATCAGACCGTTAGATGCCATCTCACGGAACTGGATTCTTGAAATTCCGAACTGACGGATATAACCTTTTGGACGACCAGTCAGTTTGCAACGGTTGTGCATACGAATTGGATTTGAATTCTTAGGCAACTCTTGCAATTTCTGTGCAGCTTCAAAAGCATCGGCAGGTTCACCTGTTCTCACGATTTGTTTCAAAGCGGCTCTTTTCTCGGCGTATCTGGCTACTAATTTAGCACGCTTTACTTCACGTGCCTTCATTGATTCCTTTGCCATATTCTATTAATCTTTTTTAGCGTTTTTAAAAGGTAAACCGAATTCCTTCAACAAGGCATAACCTTCTTCATCTGTCTCCGCAGAGGTTACAAAGGTAATATTCATTCCGAGAATTCTTGTAATACTATCGATATTTATTTCAGGGAAAATGATTTGTTCCTGAATACCAAGGGTATAGTTACCTTTACCATCAAACTTACTTTCGATACCTTTGAAGTCACGAATACGAGGAAGAGCTACACGAACTAGTTTTTCCAAGAATTCATACATTCTCTCACGGCGCAAAGTTACCATAACGCCAATCGGCATTTTTTTACGTAACTTAAAGTTTGCGATATCTTTACGAGAAATGGTAGCTACGGCCTTCTGACCTGTGATAGCTGTCATTTCATTGATTGCTACTTCAATAATCTTCTTATCAGCAACAGCCATACCTAAACCTTGATTGATAACAATCTTCTTAAGTACGGGTACCTGCATCGTTGAAGAATACTGGAATTGTGATTTCAATGCAGGTGCAATACGATCTGCATATTCTTTCTTTAGGCTAGCAGTATTACTCATTACTAAATCTCCTCTCCTGATTTTTTAGAATAACGCACTAAAGTTCCTTCAGAACTCTTTCTTCTCCCAATACGCGTTGCTTTACCAGTTTTTGGATCAACCGGGTTCAAGTTTGAAATGTGGATAGAAGCTTCTTGCTTCACAATACCACCCTGCGGATTCTTTGCATTCGGCTTAGTGCTCTTAGATACCATATTGATACCCTCAACAATTGCACGACCTTCTTTAACAAGAACCTTCAATACACGACCAGTTTTGCCCTTATCTTCGCCAGCATTTACGTAAACTGTATCGCCTTTTTTAATATGTAATTTACTCATTACTCAAATCTTTTACAAAATTAAAGTACCTCAGGCGCAAGTGACACAACCTTCATGTTTGTAGCACGAAGTTCTCTTGCTACAGGACCGAAAATACGACTTCCTCTAATTTCACCTGCATTATTAAGCAACACGCAAGCATTATCATCAAAACGTATATAAGAACCATCAGGACGACGGATTTCTTTCTTCGTACGTACAATCAAAGCCTTTGATACTGCACCTTTTTTAACATCACTCGAAGGGATAACACTCTTTACGGAAACTACAATAACATCTCCTACTGAAGCGTAACGACGACCTGTGCCACCCAATACACGGATACACAAAGCTTCTTTAGCTCCACTGTTATCACATACTGTAAGTCTGGATTCTACTTGTATCATAATTACTTAGCTCTTTCAATTATTTCTACTAATCTCCATCTTTTAGTCTTGCTCAAAGGACGAGTTTCCATGATGCGTACAGTATCACCGATATTGCATTCATTCTTTTCATCATGAGCATGGTACTTCTTCGTTTTACTAACGAACTTACCATATATAGGGTGTTTTTCTTTAAACTTGGCAGCAACTGTGATAGTTTTTTCCATCTTGTTGCTCAATACAACCCCTGTTCTTTCTTTTCTTAAATTTCTTGCTTCCATCAAGCTGATCATTTATTGTTAAGTTCTCTTTGGCGTAATTCTGTTTTCATACGCGCAATAGTCCTGCGTAATTGTTTGATTTGAGCAGGATTTTCCAAAGGAGAAATAGAATGATTGATAACCATCTGGTTATAATTAGCTGTTTCTGCCTCTACTCTTTCTACTAAATCATTAGTAGTCATTTCTTTAATTTCTGCAATTTTCATAAACCTTACGCATTTTGATTTTGAATATCATAATCACGTCTTACGACAAACTTCGTTGTAATAGGAAGCTTTTGAGCAGCTAAGCGCAATGCTTCTTTCGCGATTTCGTAAGATACTCCTTCAGCTTCAATAATGATTCTACCTGGAGTTACAGGAGCCACAAATCCCTCGGGAGCACCTTTACCTTTACCCATACGCACATCGGCAGGTTTTCTAGTAATTGGTTTATCCGGGAATATACGGATCCAGATCTGTCCTTGACGTTGCATATATCTTGTTACTGCAATACGAGCAGCTTCGATCTGACGGCCTGTAATCCATTTAGTTTCCAAAGCCTTAATGCCAAAAGAACCGAAAGCCAGCTGGTTACCTCTCTGGGCATTACCTTTTGCACGGCCTTTTTGTTGTCTTCTGAATTTTGTCTTTTTCGGTTGTAACATAGTTTCCTAAAATTCAAATTCGTTTAGCGATTATTTTTCTTTCTTTTGAAGTTCTTTCCGCCGTTGTTTCCACCATTGTTTCCACGACCACTTTCTTTGCTTTGTGTAAAGTTCGGAGCTAATTCTTTCTTACCAAACACTTCACCTCTACAAATCCAAACTTTGATACCTAAAAGACCCACTTTAGTCAATGCTTCAGCATGACAGTAGTCGATATCAGCTCTGAAAGTGTGCAACGGAGTTCTTCCTTCTTTATACATTTCAGAACGAGCCATTTCAGCTCCATTCAAACGTCCTGAAATCTGAATTTTGATACCTTCAGCACCCATACGCATTGTATTTGCGATAGCCATTTTAATGGCACGGCGGTAGGCAATTTTACCTTCTACCTGGCGAGCAATGTTGTTAGCAACAATTACAGCATCCAGTTCCGGTCTTTTCACTTCAAAGATATTAATCTGAATATCTTTGTCGGTAACCTTCTTCAACTCTTCTTTTAACTTATCAACTTCTTGGCCACCTTTACCGATGATAATACCCGGGCGAGCAGTGCAAACAGTAATAGTAACGAGCTTCAGCGTACGTTCAATTACGATTCTTGATACACTTGCCTTTGCAAGTCTTGCATTAAGATATTTACGGATTTTGCTATCTTCCAGCAAAGAATCACCGTAATCATTTCCACCATACCAGTTAGAATCCCATCCTCTGATAATTCCTAAACGGTTGCTTATTGGATTAACTTTTTGTCCCATCTACCTTAATTTTGATCTTCGTTATTACTTTTAGCACCAACGAACAATGTTACGTGATTTGAACGTTTGCGAATTCTATAACCTCTACCCTGCGGTGCCGGTCTCATTCTTTTGAGTGTAGCGCCACCATCAACAAAAATCTGCGTTACGAACAACTCGCCGCTTTCTGCTTTACGTTCGTTTTTCTGTTCCCAGTTAGCAATTGCAGAGCGAAGCAATTTTTCCACTCTTGCAGCAGCTTCTTTTGAAGAAAATTTCAAAACACCAAGTGCTCTGTTCACTTCCATACCACGAATCATATCAGCGACTAAGCGCATCTTACGTGGAGAAGTAGGAACATTTTGCAATTTAGCAAAATACATGGTCTTAAGGGCTTCTTTTCTTTTTTCAGCCGATATTTTTTTTCTTGCTCCCATTATATTTATTACTTTATTATTTCAAATAATTCCTGTTATCTTTTCTTGTTACCAGCGTGTCCTCTGAATGTACGAGTTGGAGCAAATTCGCCCAACTTGTGTCCTACCATATTTTCGGTAACATATACAGGAATAAATTTATTTCCATTGTGAACTGCAACTGTATGGCCTACAAAATCAGGCGAAATCATTGAAGCTCTGGCCCATGTCTTTACTACGACTTTTTTGCCAGATTCATTCATGGCAAAAATTCTCTTTTCAAGCTTTACGTTAATATATGGACCTTTTTTTAATGAACGACTCATAGTTTACTCAATTAATCAGATTACTTTTTTCTTCTCTCAATAATGTACTTAGACGATTGTTTCTTAGGAGCTCTAGTCTTAAGTCCCTTAGCGTACAATCCCTTACGAGATCTTGGATGTCCTCCGGAAGAACGTCCTTCACCACCACCCATCGGGTGATCAACCGGGTTCATTACAACACCACGGTTACGAGGACGACGACCTTGCCAACGAGAGCGTCCAGCCTTACCTGAGCGTTCCAATCCATGATCTGAGTTACCAACACTACCGATAGTAGCTTTACAAGTGCTAAGAATCTGTCTTACTTCACCTGAAGGCAATTTAATCACACAATACTTACCCTCACGAGAAGTTAACTGAGCAAAGTTTCCAGCTGATCTAACCAGAGCAGCACCCTGTCCCGGACGTAACTCAATATTGTGAATTACAGTACCAACCGGAATATTCTGAAGGGGAAGAGTATTACCAATCTCTGGCGCTGCTGTTTCACCCGACATCAGAGTCGCACCAACTTGCAATCCATTGGGAGCAATAATATATCTTTTTTCTCCATCAGCGTAATATAACAAAGCGATACGAGCCGAACGATTCGGATCGTATTCAATTGTCTTAACCACTGCTGGTACACCGTCTTTGTTTCTCTTGAAATCAACAATTCTAATCACCTTTCTATGACCGCCACCAATGTAGCGCATAGTCATCTTACCTTCGTTGTTACGACCACCAGATGATTTCTTACCATATACAAGAGACTTTTCTGGTACTGATGCAGTAATTTCTTCGAAAGTACCAATAATTTTATGTCTTTGCCCCGGTGTTGTGGGCTTTAATTTACGTACTGCCATTTTTATTAAATATTACTATAAAAATCAATAGTATCTCCTTCTTTCAATGTTACGATTGCTTTTTTGAATGCATTCGTACGGCCATTGATGATACCTGCTTTAGTATAACGGCTTTTATTTTTGCCAGCATACTTCACTGTATTCACATCAACTACAGTAACATTATAAAGAGCTTCAACTTCCTTCTTAATTTCCAGTTTGTTAGCATCAGGACATACAACAAAGCCGAAACGATTCAGCTTATCAGTGATTGCAGTCATTTTCTCTGTTACCAACGGTTTAATAATAATTCCCATTATTTAAGCCTCCTTTTTAAATTAAGATATTGTCAATAGCCTTCAGAGAGTTTTCTGTAAGCACAACAACCCCAGCATTCAATACTCTGTAAGTATTTAATCCTGAGACAGTCTGCACGTTTGCACCCTCTATGTTACGAGCTGACAAATATACGTTTTTATTTGCTTCCGGTAAAATTACAAGTAGCTTTTTATCGGAAACTTTAAGATTTTTTGTCATAGCAACGAAATCTTTTGTCTTAGGAGCTTCAAAAACGAAGTCTTCAACAACAATAAGCGCGTTGTTCTGAACTTTATAAGACAATGCTGACTTACGAGCCAATGTCTTAACTTTTTTATTCAACTTGAAGAAGTAGTCTCTTGGTTTCGGACCAAAAACACGAGCACCACCAACGAGTACCGGTGAATTCATATCACCACGACGTGCTCCACCACCACCTTTCTGGCGACCGATCTTACGAGTAGAGCCACTGATTTCACTTCTTTCTTTTGACTTATGAGTACCCTGACGCTGGTTGGCCATAAATTGCTTTACATCCAAATAGATAGCGTGGTCGTTGGGCTCAATTCCGAAGATAGATTCGTTTAACGTAACCTTTCTCCCAGTGTCTTCACCTTTAATGTTATATACGTTAACTTCCATTATTTCTCAATTATTACGATTGAACCTTTGCAACCCGGGATAGAACCTTTGATCAAAAGAAGGTTATGATCCGCGATTACTTTTAATACCTGCAAGTTTTGAACAGTAACTCTGTCACCACCGAGCTGTCCGCCCATGCGCATTCCTTTGAATACTTTAGCTGGATAAGAACAAGCACCGATAGAACCCGGCTTACGAGCACGGTTGTGCTGACCGTGAGTAGCTTGGCCTACACCACCGAAACCATGTCTCTTAACTACACCCTGGAAACCTTTACCTTTAGAAGTTCCGACAACGTCTACGAAAGTAGCGTCATTGAACATCTCTACAGTAATAGTATCACCCAGATTCAACTCTGTCTCAAATTCTTTGAACTCGGCCAAGTGTCTCTTCGGTGTTACTCCAGCTCTCTTGAAGTGGCCCATCAACGGTTTAGTTGTATGTTTTTCCTTTTTGTCCTGGAAACCCAACTGAACAGCTGCATAGCCATCTTTTTCGACAGTTTTAACCTGAGTAACAACACAAGGACCTGCTTCGATAACAGTGCATGGTACATTCTTACCATCAGCACTGAAAACGGATGTCATTCCGATTTTTTTTCCTAATAATCCTGGCATTTCACTAATTTTTAATTATCAAACTTTAATTTCTACTTCCACACCACTCGGCAACTCAAGCTTCATAAGAGCATCTACCGTCTTAGCAGTTGAGCTATAGATGTCGATCAATCTCTTATAAGAAGAGAGTTCAAACTGTTCACGTGACTTCTTGTTAACGAAAGTCGAGCGGTTCACTGTAAAGATACGCTTGTGCGTAGGCAGAGGAATTGGACCACTAACAATAGCACCCGTAGCCTTTACGGTTCTTACAATCTTCTCAGCTGACTTGTCAACCAAGTTGTGGTCGTAAGATTTCAATTTAATTCTAATTTTCTGACTCATTATGGTTTTAAATTAATATATTTATAAATAAGAGAAAGCGGCAGGCTAAGAGTCATTCGCTAGCCTGCTGCTTTTGATATTCTTTTAGAGTAAATCAGCACGTCCTTTTACTTCTTCCAATACTGCCTTAGCAATAGAGTTAGAAACTTGAGCGTGATGAGAATATACCATTGATGAAGTTGCGCGACCAGATGTAATAGTACGTAACGCTGTTACATAACCAAACATTTCAGCCAGTGGCACCATTGCTTTCACAATACGAGCACCGGAACGGCTAGATTCCATACCTTCAACCTGACCACGACGCTTATTCAAGTCACCGATCACATCACCCATGTTTTCTTCCGGAGTAACAACCTCCAGCTTCATGATAGGCTCCATCAATACCGGACCTGCTTTAGCACATGCATTCTTATATGCCTGAATAGCACAAATTTCGAAAGACAACTGGTCAGAGTCAACCGGATGGAATGAACCATCAATCAAAGTTACCTTCATTGAATCCAACGGATATCCGGCCAACACACCGTTCTTCATTGCGCTTGTGAAACCTTTCTGAACTGAAGGAATAAATTCTTTAGGAATATTACCGCCCTTCACTTCATCGATAAACTGCAATCCGCCTTCTTTGAAATCTTCATCAACAGGACCGATCTTAACGATGATATCTGCAAACTTACCACGACCACCAGACTGTTTCTTATAAACTTCACGAAGATCAACTGTCTTAGTGATAGCTTCTTTATAATTAACCTGAGGTTTACCTTGGTTACATTCTACTTTAAATTCACGTTTCAAACGGTCAATAATGATATCCAAGTGTAACTCACCCATACCAGAGATTACAGTCTGTCCAGTTTGCTCATCAGTCTTAACTGTAAATGTCGGATCTTCTTCAGCGAGCTTAGCCAAACCGTTAGACAATTTATCCATGTCTTTCTGAGTTTTAGGCTCAACTGCAATACCGATTACCGGTTCCGGGAAGTCCATAGACTCTAATACGATCGGAGCTGTTTCATCACAAAGCGTATCACCAGTATGAATATCTTTAAAACCTACACCTGCACCAATATCACCAGCACCGATTACTTCAACCGGATTCTGCTTGTTTGAATGCATCTGGAACAGACGAGAAACACGTTCTTTCTTACCAGAGCGAGAATTATAGATATAAGAACCAGCTTCAATCTTACCCGAATATACACGGAAGAAAGTCAAACGACCTACATAAGGGTCAGTAGCAATCTTAAATGCCAAAGCTGATGTTTTCTCATCATCACTCGGTTTACGATCTTCTTCTGCACCTGTATTCGGATTTGTACCAATCACATTCTCAGTATCCAATGGAGAAGGCAAGAAAGCACAAACATAGTCCAACAATGTCTGAACACCCTTATTCTTAAATGAAGAGCCACACAACATTGGTACAACTGCCATCTGAACTGTTGCATTGCGGAGGGCTCTCAACACTTCTTCTTCTGTAATAGTAGAAGGATCGTCGAAATATTTCTCCATCAAAGCATCGTCAAACTCAGCTACCTTTTCAAGCATTTTATCTCTCCATTCATTTGCTTCATCAACGAGATCTGCCGGTATTTCTTCAACTGTATAGTCAGCTCCCATTGTTTCATCATGCCAATAGATAGCTTTCATTTTAATCAAGTCTACCAGACCTTTGAAGGTTTCTTCAGCACCAATAGGAACAACGATTGGACAAGGATTAGCACCCAAAACAGCTTTCATCTGGCGTACAACCTCAAAGAAGTCAGCACCCGAACGGTCCATTTTGTTTACGTACGCAATACGTGGCACATTATACTTATCAGCTTGACGCCATACAGTTTCTGATTGAGGTTCTACACCACCTACTGCACAGTAAGCAGCCACAGCACCATCCAGAATACGTAACGAACGTTCTACTTCAGCAGTAAAGTCAACGTGTCCCGGAGTATCAATCAAGTTGATTTTATAAGTATCACCAGCATATTTCCATCTTGTTGTTGTTGCAGCAGATGTAATAGTAATACCACGTTCTTGCTCCTGTTCCATCCAGTCCATTGTTGCAGCACCATCGTGTACCTCACCAATTTTGTGAGTCAATCCAGTGTAGAACAGGATACGTTCAGAAGTTGTTGTTTTTCCGGCATCAATGTGAGCCATGATACCGATATTACGAGTCAAATGTAAATCTGTCTTTGCCATTTTCTTATTCCTTTACTTTAAGTTTTTAATCTAAATCGGTTATATTCTTATAGTATTAGAATCTGAAATGAGCAAATGCACGGTTAGCTTCAGCCATTCTATGCATATCTTCTTTACGTTTGTATGCGCCACCCTGTTCGTTAAAGGCATCCATGATTTCAGCAGCCAATTTGTCTGCCATAGATTTACCACCTCTTTTGCGAGCAAACAGAATCAAGTTTTTCATTGAAACCGATTCTTTACGATCAGGACGGATTTCAGTAGGAACCTGGAAGGTAGCACCACCTACACGACGAGATTTTACTTCTACTTGCGGAGTTACATTATCCAAAGCCTTTTTCCAGATTTCGAGAGCTGATTTTTCTTCGTTAGGAAGTTTTGCTTTCACTGTTTCCAGAGCGGCATAAAAGATTTCATAAGACGCATTCTTTTTACCATCATACATCAAATGGTTTACAAACTTAGAAACCTTTTGGTCATTAAAAACGGGATCCGGAAGGATTACGCGTTTTTTTGGTTTTGCTTTTCTCATTTGTTTGAAAAATAATGTTTTTGTTCTTGGTTGTCTACTTCTTGACTTCTTCAACTCTCCCACCGGAGAATTTACTCAACCTTTAGCATTTCCAACAAACTAAAACGTAAGTTATTACTTTAATTCTAATTAGGTTTTAATCCTTATTTTTTCTTAGCCGGTGCAGCTTGTCCTGGTTTCGGACGCTTAGCTCCGTATTTAGAACGTCTTTGAGTACGACCAGCAACACCTGCTGTATCAAGTGTACCACGTACAATGTGATAACGTACACCAGGAAGGTCTTTTACACGACCGCCACGTACCAAAACGATTGAGTGTTCCTGCAAGTTGTGTCCTTCTCCCGGAATGTATGAGTTAACCTCTTTTTGGTTAGTCAAACGTACACGAGCTACTTTACGCATTGCAGAGTTCGGCTTCTTCGGAGTAGTAGTATATACTCTCACGCAAACGCCACGTCTTTGAGGACATGAATCCAAGGCTGGAGATTTACTTTTCTCCACCAGCGCTTCGCGTCCTTTTCTTACTAATTGCTGAATTGTAGGCATTTTAATTGTTTTTTGATTTATATTATTGTTATATTAATTTCGTAACTATACATTTTGGGCTGCAAAAATACGAATAATATTTGAATATTCAATGCGCTACAACTTTTTTTTCTTTTTTAATGTTTTTATATCAACCTCATGCTTCGCCTTTTACAACACTTAGCGGAGGCATCGGTGACTCTTCAGAAATACGAATAGGTCCAAAAGCACGTTCATACTTTGCTATGTTATCCTCCAATGCCCGCAACAAGCGTTTTGCGTGTTCTGGAGCTACTATAATACGAGATTGCACTCCTGCTTTCGGCACTCCTGGCATAACCCGTACAAAGTCTAGAATAAACTCAGAGCTTGAATGAGTAATGATTGCAAGATTCGCATAAGTTCCTTGCGCTACTTCTTCTTTCAACTCGATCTGTAACTGGTTGTTATTTTGTTCTTCCATATTAAATAAGATAAAATGTTTTTTTGCAAAATAACAAAATTTTATCGAGATAAGAATGATACAGTCAGGTAAAAGAAACAAAAAAAAGGAGCAACTGCCTGCTACAGCAATCGCTCCTTTTTCATATAGTCAATTGAATTGTATTATTCTACTTCATTGTAATCAAGTACTGTCTTCTTGTTCGCCAAGATACGATCATACTCTTCTTTTGAACCAACGATAATCTTTTCAAATTCACGCTGACCTGTACCTGCCGGAATTAAGTGACCGCAAATTACGTTTTCCTTCATTCCTTCAAGTTTATCTGTCTTGCCATTGATAGCAGCCTCATTCAACACCTTCGTTGTTTCCTGGAAGGATGCAGCTGACATAAAGCTTGAAGTCTGCAGTGCAGCACGCGTAATACCCTGAAGAATCTGAGTCGAAGTTGCAGCTACAGCATCACGTACCTCAACAGGTTTCAAGTCACGGCGCTTCAGCATACTGTTCTCATCACGCAACTTACGAGCAGTCACAATCTGTCCCGGCTGCATATTCTGAGAATCACCTGCATCAACAACCACTTTCTTACCCCAGATACGATCGTTTTCCTCCATAAACTCAAGCTTATCCACTACCTGTTGTTCCAAGAAGCGAGTATCACCCGGCTCATCGATCTGAACCTTACGCATCATCTGGCGAACGATAATCTCAAAATGCTTATCATTGATCTTCACACCCTGCAGACGGTATACATCCTGAACTTCATTCACAATATATTCCTGTACAGCCGTAGGACCTTTAATTGCCAGGATATCAGCCGGAGTAGTAGCACCATCAGATAATGGAGTACCAGCACGCACATAGTCGTTCTCCTGAACCAGAATCTGTTTGGACAATGCAACAAGATACTTCTTCACTTCACCTGTTTTCGAAGTTACGATGATTTCACGGTTACCACGCTTGATCTTACCCATTGTAACCTCACCGTCAATTTCAGAAACGACAGCAGGATTAGACGGATTACGTGCTTCAAACAACTCAGTAACACGAGGAAGACCACCCGTGATGTCACCCGCCTTACCTACAGCACGCGGAATCTTCACGATTACTTCACCGGCTTTCACTTTCTGACCATTTTCAATAATCACGTGACCACCTACCGGTAAGTTATAAGTACGAATCAGATCACCGTCTTCTGTCAGGATATGAGCCGAAGGAACTTTCGTTTTATCCTTAGATTCAATAATGATGATTTCACGAAGACCGGTTGCTTCATCCGATTCCACCTTATAAGTAACATTCTCAATTACACCTTCGAATTCAATCTTACCAGTTGCTTCAGTTATAATAACGGCATTGAACGGGTCCCATTTAGCAATTAACTTACCCTTTTCAACCAGATCACCATCCGATACATATAATGTAGAACCATAAGGTACATTGTGCGTAGAAAGAACGATACCAGTATTTACGTCCACAAAACGAACTTCAGCCAAACGGCCTACCACTACTTTTGCAGCTTCACCCATTTCGTCTACGATATCTACCGTACGAAGTTCTTCAAATTCCAGACGAGCACTGTTCTTAGCCACAATACTTGCATTTGCCGCAATATTCGCAGCAGTACCACCGGCGTGGAATGTACGCAATGTCAACTGTGTACCCGGCTCACCGATTGACTGAGCAGCAATTACACCGACAGCCTCACCCTTCTGAACCATGCGGCTTGTTGCCAGGTTACGTCCGTAACACTTAGCACAAACACCCTTCTTCGCTTCACAAGTCAATACAGAACGGATTTCAACGCTTTCAATCGGAGAATCCTGAATCTTCTTAGCAACTTCTTCTGTGATTTCTTCACCACCGGCAACAAGTAATTCGCCTGTAGTAGGATGAATAATATCATGTACAGAAACACGCCCTAAGATACGTTCATACAGGGTAGCGATTACTTCATCGTTATTCTTCAAGTCTGTACAAACCAATCCACGAAGTGTACCGCAGTCTTCTTCCGTGATGATCACGTCGTGAGAAACGTCTACCAGACGACGAGTCAAATATCCGGCATCGGCAGTCTTCAAAGCGGTATCCGCCAAACCTTTACGGGCACCGTGAGTAGAGATAAAGTACTCCAACACAGAAAGTCCCTCTTTAAAGTTTGACAAGATCGGGTTTTCAATAATCTGACCACCTTCAGCACCAGCTTTCTGGGGCTTAGCCATCAAACCACGCATACCGGACAACTGACGAATCTGTTCTTTAGAACCACGGGCACCCGAATCCAGCATCATGTATACAGAGTTAAATCCTTGATCATCCGAAGAAATAGTTTTCATCAAGATGTTAGACAACTCAGAGTTCACATGTGTCCAGATATCAATTACCTGATTATAACGTTCGTTGTTGGTAATGAAACCCATATTATAGTTGTTTACGACTTGTTCAACTTCGTCGTAACCTTTTTGTACCAATGTCTCTTTTTCTTTCGGGATAATAATATCACCCAAGTTGAATGACAAACCACCCTTAAAGGCCATTTGGTAACCTAAGTTCTTGATTCCATCCAAGAAGTCTGCAGCTTTAGCCACACCACAAACCTTGATTACATCACTAATGATATCACGAAGAGATTTCTTAGAAATAATCGTATTGATATAACCTGCTTCAGGAGGAACAATTTCATTAACAATCACACGTCCTACAGAAGTTTCACGCATAACGTCAACAATGTTACCATTTTCATCAACGTCTTTCACGATCACCTTTACCGGAGCATGAATATCTACCTTACCTTCATTATAAGCGATTAATGCTTCTTCCGGTCCGTAGAATGTAAGTCCTTCTCCCTTAGCACCGGCACGCAACTTGGTAATGTAATACAAACCAAGAACCATATCCTGTGCAGGTACAGTAATAGGCGCACCGTTTGCCGGATTCAGGATATTATGTGACTGAAGCATCAACATCTGAGCTTCAAGAATTGCTTCGTTACTCAAAGGCAAGTGAACAGCCATCTGGTCACCGTCGAAGTCGGCGTTGAATGCCGTACATGCCAACGGGTGCAACTGGATAGCTTTACCTTCAATCATCTTCGGCTGGAATGCCTGGATACCCAAACGGTGCAATGTCGGAGCACGGTTCAACAGTACAGGATGTCCTTTCATTACGTGTTCCAGAATATCCCAGATCACAGCTTCCTTACGATCTACAATCTTCTTTGCAGATTTCACCGTCTTAACGATACCACGTTCAATGAGTTTACGGATAATAAACGGCTTATAAAGTTCGGCAGCCATCAATTTAGGAATACCGCACTCACCCATCTTCAGTTCCGGACCAACGACAATTACCGA
This sequence comes from Bacteroides sp. B1-V-101, assembly GCF_023656585.1. NCBI lineage: Bacteria > Pseudomonadati > Bacteroidota > Bacteroidia > Bacteroidales > Bacteroidaceae > Bacteroides > Bacteroides sp. B1-V-101. The sequence goes on from NZ_JAMOKH010000022.1 coordinate 25,657, forward strand.
ACGTGCAGAGTAGTCAACACGTTTACCCAGCAAGTTCTGACGGAAACGTCCTTGTTTACCTTTCAAGCTATCAGACAGTGATTTCAACGGGCGGTTAGCATCCGTCTTCACTGCACTTGATTTACGTGAATTATCGAACAATGAGTCTACAGATTCCTGAAGCATACGTTTCTCATTACGCAAGATTACTTCCGGAGCTTTGATTTCGATCAATCTCTTCAGACGGTTGTTACGAATGATAACACGACGATAAAGGTCATTCAAGTCGGAAGTAGCAAAACGACCACCATCCAATGGAACCAATGGACGGAGTTCGGGCGGAATAACCGGTACGATACGTACAATCATCCATTCCGGCTTGTTACGTCCACGTGATGCACGGAACGATTCTACAACCTGAAGACGTTTCAATGCCTCATTCTTACGTTGCTGTGAAGCATCATTGCCTGCACGGTGACGCAATTCATAAGACAGAGCATCCAGATCCAAACGAGCCAGCAAATCATAAATTGCTTCAGCTCCCATCTTAGCGATGAACTTATTCGGATCATTATCCTCCAGATATTGATTGTCCTTCGGAAGTGTATCCAGAATATCCAGATATTCTTCTTCAGAAAGTAAATCATATTCGGCAATGCCATCTTCAGCCTTTACACCCGGCTGAATAACAACATAACGTTCGTAATATATAATCGAATCCAGCTTCTTTGTCGGCAGTCCGAGCAAATAACCGATCTTATTTGGAAGCGAACGGAAATACCAGATGTGTGCCACCGGCACCACCAACTGTATATGTCCCATACGTTCACGGCGTACTTTCTTTTCTGTAACTTCTACACCACAACGGTCGCAGACGATACCTTTATAACGGATACGCTTATATTTACCGCAATGGCATTCGTAATCCTTAATAGGACCAAAAATGCGCTCGCAGAACAAACCATCGCGTTCGGGTTTGTACGTACGGTAATTTATGGTTTCAGGCTTCAAAACTTCACCACTCGAATTCTCTAGGATTTCTTCCGGAGAAGCCAGACCAATTGAGATCTTCGAGAAATTGCTTTTCGTCTTATTTTCTTTTCTAAAAGCCATACTCTATATAATTGAGATTTGATAATTGAATCATTGGAAATTAAAGAAGATGCGAATGTCAACAGACCTTCATCGGCCTATTGACATCCTGCATTCTTTCATTATTTTATTCTAGGTTGATACTCAAGCCTAAACCTCTCAACTCGTGTAACAATACGTTCAAGGATTCCGGAATACCGGGTTGCGGCATCGGTTCACCTTTCACAATTGCTTCATAAGCCTTAGAACGTCCTACTACGTCGTCAGACTTAATAGTCAAGATTTCCTGCAGGATATGAGCAGCACCGAAGCCTTCGAGTGCCCAAACCTCCATTTCTCCGAAACGCTGACCACCGAACTGTGCTTTACCACCAAGAGGTTGCTGAGTAATCAATGAGTACGGACCGATAGAACGAGCGTGCATCTTGTCTTCAACCATGTGCCCCAGCTTCAGCATATAAGTCACACCTACGGTTGCTGCCTGGTCAAATTGCTCACCTGTACCACCATCACAAAGATAAGTTTTACAGTAACGTGGCAATCCCGCTTTGTCTGTCCACTGATCCAAGTCGTCCATCGTAGCACCGTCAAAAATAGGAGTTGCAAATTTCACGCCCAAAGTTTTTCCGGCACGACCTAATACAGCTTCAAAAATCTGACCAATGTTCATACGAGAAGGCACACCCAACGGATTCAGTACAATGTCAACCGGAGTACCATCTGCCAAGAACGGCATATCTTCCTGACGCACAACACGTGACACGATACCCTTGTTACCGTGACGACCTGCCATCTTATCACCTACACCAATCTTACGTTTCTTAGCAATATATACTTTAGCCATCTGAATGATACCAGCCGGAAGTTCATCACCGATAGTGATAGCAAACTTCTTACGCTTCAATTCAGCATCCAGCTCTTTGTATTTCTTGATAAAGTTCATAACCAGATCACGAACCATACCATTAGTATGGTCATCACTAGTCCAGTTACTCAGCTGAATAGAAGTAAAGTCAAGTGAATCAAAATCAGAAGCACTGAACTTAGATCCCTTAGCAATAACTTCTGCTCCTAAGTAGTCTTTCACACCCTGAGAAACCTTGCCTTCAGTCAAAGTCATCAGTTTCTTAACCAGAATACGCTTCAAGTCTGCAACCTTTGATTCAAACTCATCGTCAATCTTAGGCAACAATGCTTTATCCGCCAGTTTAGAGCTACGGTTCTTGATTACACGTGAGAAAAGTTTCTTATCAATAACAACACCTTTCAAAGAAGGAGAAGCTTTTAAAGAAGCATCTTTCACATCACCTGCCTTATCACCGAAGATAGCACGAAGTAGTTTTTCTTCCGGAGAAGGATCAGATTCACCTTTCGGAGTAATCTTACCGATCATGATATCACCCGGTTCGATACGCGCACCAATTCTTACGATACCGTTTTCATCCAGGTCTTTAGTAGCTTCCTCACTTACATTCGGAATATCAGAAGTCAATTCTTCCATACCGCGCTTCGTTTCACGAACTTCCAGAGAGTATTCTTCTACGTGAACAGAAGTCAACAAGTCCTCGCGAACCACGCGTTCGTTCAATACGATAGCATCCTCATAGTTATATCCCTTCCATGGCATATAAGCAACCAACAGGTTTTTACCCAAAGCTAATTCACCCTTTTCGGTAGAATAACCTTCAGTCAGGATATCACCCTTCTTCACGCGCTGACCTTTGTCACAAATCGGACGCAAGTCAATTGTCATGTTCTGGTTCGTCTTACGGAACTTCGGAATTCTATATTCTTTCAAAGCAGGCTCGAAGCTTACAAATTCTTCGTCTTCTGTACGGTCATACAAAATACGGATCGTAGTAGCATCAACGAAGTCAACAACACCATCGCCTTCTGCAGTAATCTGCGTGCGAGAGTCTCTCACTAACTGACGTTCGATACCTGTACCTACAATCGGAGCTTCACTTCTCAATAAAGGAACTGCCTGGCGCATCATGTTTGATCCCATCAATGCACGGTTAGCATCATCATGTTCCAGGAACGGAATCAGTGAAGCAGCAATCGATGCAATCTGCTGAGGAGAAACGTCCATCAAATCTACTTCAGACGGTTCTACAACCGGGAAGTCAGCATCCTGACGAGATTTAACTTTATTGCGGACAAATGTACCGTCATCATTCAACGGAGCATTACCCTGTGCAATAATCTTTTCTTCTTCTTCTTCAGCAGTCAGATAAACCAGACCATTATCAGAAAGATCCACTTTTCCGTTTTCCACCTTACGGTACGGAGTTTCAATGAATCCCAGCTCATTAATTTTAGCGAATACACACAAGGAAGAAATCAAACCGATATTCGGACCTTCAGGAGTCTCAATCGGACAAAGACGACCGTAGTGTGTATAGTGAACGTCACGAACCTCAAATCCGGCACGTTCACGAGAAAGACCACCAGGCCCCAGTGCAGACATACGACGCTTGTGCGTAATTTCAGCCAACGGGTTCGTCTGGTCCATGAACTGTGACAAAGCATTTGTTCCAAAGAAAGAATTGATCACAGAAGAAATAGTCTTCGCATTGATCAAATCAATCGGAGTAAATACTTCATTGTCACGAACGTTCATACGTTCACGAATCGTACGAGACATACGAGCCAGACCAACAGCAAACTGGTTAGAAAGCTGTTCACCTACTGTACGTACACGACGGTTGCTCAAGTGGTCAATATCATCCACATCTGCTTTTGAGTTAATCAACTCAATCAGATATTTGATGATTTCAATGATATCTTCCTTCGTGAGGACACGCACGTCCATATCAGTCGTCAGATTCAGCTTCTTGTTGATTCTGTAACGACCTACATCACCAAGGTCATATCGTTTTTCTGAGAAGAACAAGTTGTTGATAACTTCACGTGCACTTGCATCATCGGCCGGATCAGCGTTACGCAACTGACGATAGATATACAACACAGCTTCTTTTTCCGAGTTACTCGGGTCCTTCTGCAGAGTATTATATATAATAGAGAAATCAGATTGATTCGGCTCGTCCTTATGCAAAAGGATGTTTTGAACTCCCGATTCCAGAATTTCATCAATATGTACTTCCTCCAGTACGGTTTCACGGTCGATAATAACCTCGTTACGTTCGATAGAAACCACTTCACCGGTATCTTCATCAACGAAATCTTCAATCCATGTTTTCAAAACACGTGCAGCTAACTTACGACCCAGAACTCTCTTCAGATTTGTTTTGTTTACCTTAACATCTTCTGCAAGGTTGAAAATCTCAAGAATATCCTTATCGTTCTCGAAGCCAATCGCGCGTAACAAAGTAGTTACCGGCAATTTCTTCTTACGGTCGATGTATGCGTACATCACATTATTGATGTCGGTAGCAAACTCAATCCACGAACCTTTAAACGGAATAATACGAGCCGAGTAAAGTTTCGTACCATTGGCATGTACACTCTGACCGAAGAACACACCCGGAGAACGGTGAAGCTGTGACACAACTACACGTTCGGCACCGTTAATGACGAAAGTAGCCTTATCAGTCATGTAAGGGATCGGGCCGAGGAATACGTCCTGAATAACTGTATCAAAATCCTCGTGATCGGGGTCGGTACAGTACAGCTTAAGTTTCGCTTTCAAAGGAACACTATATGTGAGCCCACGCTCTATACAATCATCGATGGTATAGCGCGGCGGATCAATATAATAATCCAAAAACTCAAGAACAAAATTGTTTCTTGTATCGGCAATAGGGAAGTTTTCAGCAAATACTTTATACAAACCCTCATTCTTGCGCTTTTCAGGTGGGGTATCTAATTGTAGAAAGTCTTGGAATGACTTCAATTGTACTTCCAGGAAATCCGGATATTCAAGCGGATTCTTAGTCGAAGCAAAATTAACTCTTTGATTTACAGTATTTGAAGACATCTGTGAATGAATTTGGAGAACTTAATTTGAAATATATACACAAAAAGGTTAAGAATCCTCTTGCGAAGGATTCCTAACCGAATTACCTGATTACCAGGCTAATGTTATTTAAGTTCAACTTCAGCTCCAGCTTCTTCCAATGTTTTCTTCAATGATTCTGCTTCGTCTTTAGCCAAACCTTCTTTTACTACACTAGGAGCACCGTCTACCATGTCCTTAGCTTCTTTCAAACCAAGACCACAAGCTTCCTTAACGGCCTTAACAACCTGAAGTTTAGCTGCACCAGCGCTCTTCAATACTACGTCGAAAGAAGTTTTTTCTTCTACAGCAGCAGCACCAGCTGCAGGACCAGCAGCAACAGCAACAGCTGCAGCAGCAGGTTCAATACCGTATTCTTCTTTAAGGATAGTTGCAAGTTCATTAACTTCTTTTACTGTCAAGTTAACTAATTGTTCTGCAAAAGCTTTCAAATCTGCCATTTTTTGTATGATTTTAATTGTTTAAATACTTTGTTGTTTTTTGAAAATTATTCGGGTCTCTCACCAAGAGTTTTGAGAACTCCGTGAAGGGTGTTACCACCTGATTGAAGAGCAGAAATAACATTCTTGGCCGGAGATTGCAACAATGCAACGATATCGGCGATAACTTCGTTCTTACTCTTGATAGCAACGAGAGCATCCAATTGGTCTGCACCAACGTAGAAGCTTTCTTCTGCATATGCAGCTTTCAGTCCGGGAATTCCGTCTTTAGCTTTGTCCTTGATCAGTTTAGCAGGTACGTTTGCAGTATTGCAAAACATAACAGCAGTTGTACCTTTCAAAGAACCGTAAAGAGGAGAAAAGTCTTCTTCCAGGCTTTCAAGAGCTTTGTGAAGCAATGTATTCTTAACTACCATCAATTTGATGTCAGACTTGAAACAATCTCTTCTCAATGCACTTGTAGCAGTAGCGTTCATCGCTGTAACGTCTACCAAATAGAAGTGGCCATATTCCTTTACTGTAGCAGCAATTTGCTCTATAATCGAATTTTTATCTTCCTTTCTCATTATTTCTCTGTTTTATTAGATTTCATCCACTGATTTCGGGTCGATTTTGATACCCGCACTCATTGTACTAGAAAGATAAATACTCTTAATATATGTACCCTTTGCTGCGGTCGGTTTCAGTTTGTTCAGAGTAGAGATGAACTCTTTCGCGTTGTCGCGAATCTGATCAGGACTGAATGATACCTTACCGATAGAAGTATGAACAATACCGCTCTTATCAACTTTAAAGTCAATCTTACCTTGTTTTACTTCTTTTACAGCTTTAGCAACATCCATAGTTACAGTACCACTCTTCGGGTTAGGCATCAATCCACGAGGACCGAGTACACGACCGAGTGCACCAATTTTACCCATGATAGATGGCATAGTGATGATTACATCAATATCAGTCCATCCACCTTTGATCTTTTCAATATATTCGTCAAGACCAACATAGTCAGCACCAGCTTCTTTTGCAGCAGCTTCAGCATCCGGTGTACAGAGTACCAAAACACGTACTTCTTTACCAGTACCATGAGGAAGTGAAACAACACCTCTCACCATCTGGTTAGCTTTACGTGGGTCTACACCTAAACGTACGTCAATATCCAGTGAGGCATCAAATTTAGTGAAAGTAATTTCTTTTACTAAAGATGCAGCTTCTTTCAGTGAGTATGCTTTCCCTGCTTCAATTTTTTCTGCAGCTAACTTTTGATTTTTTGTCAGTTTACCCATTACAATTGAAGTTTATTAGTTATTAACCGGGAACTCCCCTTTTACAGCGATACCCATACTTCTAGCTGTACCAGCAACCATTCTCATGGCAGCATCCACAGTAAAACAGTTTAAGTCAACCATTTTGTCCTGAGCAATCGTACGAATCTGCTCCCAAGTAAGCTCGGCAACTTTCTTACGGTTAGGCTCAGCAGAACCACTCTTTACCTTAGCTACTTCAAGCAATTGAATAGCAACGGGAGGAGTCTTGATTACAAAATCGAAAGACTTATCTGCGTAGTAAGTAATGATAACAGGCAAAATCTTACCTGCCTTGTCTTGGGTTCTGGCATTGAATTGCTTGCAAAATTCCATGATATTAATACCCTTGGAACCCAAAGCAGGTCCAACTGGGGGTGATGGATTTGCAGCGCCTCCTTTAATCTGTAACTTGATTAGTCCAGCAACTTCTTTAGCCATTTTTTTATTGATTTATATATAAACATTAAACGAAGAACAACAACAGCGTAACAATTCCGCGTTATTCTTTTTCCACTTGCATAAAGCCTAATTCAAGCGGCGTTTTGCGCCCGAATATCTTCACCATGACCTTTAGTTTCTTCTTTTCACTATTCACTTCTTCAATGATACCACTGAATCCGCTGAAAGGACCAAAAGTAACTTTCACAGTCTCACCCACTACATACGGAATATTGAGTTCTTCACCCGTTTCCTGTAGTTCGTCTACTGTACCAAGTATACGATTCACTTCTGATTGTCTGAGAGGCACCGGTTTCTCGGAGCCGCCTAAAAAGCCTATCACATTCGGAGTATTGCGCAGATGATGAGCGACCTCACCAACCAAAGCAGCCTCCACCAAAACGTAACCAGGGAGATAACTTCTCTCTTTCACAATTTTTTTACCATTGCGAACCTGATACACTTTTTCAGTTGGAATCAATACCTGAGATACATATTCACCAAGGTCGCTGTTTTTAAGGTCAGCTTCAAGATATTCCTTTACCTTAGCTTCTTTTCCGCTAATAGCACGCAGAACGTACCATTTCTTTTCAATCTCAGCCATTTTCAATTCCTAATTTTTTAATGTGGATAAACAATTTTTTCCATGAAGTTCTGGAAACAGACATCCATACCCCATACTACCAATGCAATAAGCAGGGAAGCATATAAAACAACTACTGCACTGTTAGCAAGTTCGGAATACGTAGGCCACGATACTTTATGAACAAGTTCGTCGTAAGATTCTTTAATATAAGCTATTACCTTTTTCATTTCAATAATATTAGCACGGGAGGAGAGGCTCGAACTCCCGACACCCGGTTTTGGAGACCGGTGCTCTACCAACTGAGCTACTCCCGTTTGTACATAATCAGTTCCCGATAGTAAAACCGGGAACTGATTAATTATTGTGTATTAGTCGATAATTTCAGTAATCTGACCAGCACCTACTGTACGTCCACCTTCGCGGATAGCGAAACGAAGACCTGGGTTCAATGCTACTGGGTAGATCAACTCTACAGTGATAGTTACGTTATCACCCGGCATTACCATTTCTGTTCCTTCCGGCAAAGTGATTTCACCTGTACAGTCCATAGTACGCAAGTAGAACTGAGGACGGTATTTGTTGTGGAACGGAGTGTGACGACCACCTTCTTCTTTCTTCAGGATATAAACCTCAGCTTTGAAGCGAGAGTGCGGTTTAATCTGACCCGGTTTACAAAGAACCATACCACGTTTGATTTCGTTCTTGTCAACACCACGGAGCAACAAGCCTACGTTGTCACCAGCTTCACCCTGATCCAACAGTTTACGGAACATTTCAACACCAGTTACAACTGATTTCTTATCTTCACCTAAACCAAGGATTTCAACTTCATCACCTACGTGGATGATACCAGATTCGATACGACCTGTTGCTACAGTACCACGACCTGTGATAGAGAACACGTCTTCAACCGGCATCAAGAATGGTTTATCAACATCGCGCGGAGGAAGTGGAATCCAGTTATCAACTGCATCCATCAGTTCCATAACTTTGTCTTCCCATTTTTCAACACCGTTCAATGCGCCAAGAGCAGAACCCTGGATGATAGGAGTATTGTCACCATCGAAATCATAGAATGAAAGAAGTTCTCTCATTTCCATTTCAACGAGTTCCAACATTTCTTCGTCGTCTACCATATCGCACTTGTTCAAGAATACAACCAGACGAGGTACGTTTACCTGACGAGCCAACAGGATATGTTCGCGAGTCTGAGGCATCGGACCATCAGTTGCAGCACAAACGATGATAGCACCGTCCATCTGAGCAGCACCAGTTACCATGTTCTTTACGTAGTCGGCGTGTCCCGGACAGTCAACGTGTGCGTAGTGACGGTTAGCTGTTTCGTACTCAACGTGTGAAGTATTGATAGTAATACCTCTTTCTTTTTCTTCAGGAGCGTTGTCGATAGAATCGAAAGAACGCAATTCAGAAAGACCTTTTTTTGCCAACACAGTAGTGATAGCAGCTGTCAACGTTGTCTTACCGTGGTCTACGTGACCGATTGTACCAATGTTTACGTGCGGTTTGGTACGTTCAAATTTCTCTTTAGCCATAGCTTTACTTGTTATTTATTTGATTAATAATCAGCATTTACATCTTTATGAGCTGTTACCGGGACTTGAACCCGGGACCTCTTCCTTACCAAGGAAGTGCTCTACCGCTGAGCTATAACAGCAAGAAAAAAAAGAGCGGAAGACGGGGCTCAAACCCGCGACCCTCAGCTTGGAAGGCTAATGCTCTATCAACTGAGCTACTTCCGCATTCTTGCCAAAGTTGTCACTCTGATTGTGGGCAAAGATGGATTCGAACCACCGAAGTCGAAAGACAGCAGATTTACAGTCTGCCCCATTTGGCCACTCTGGTATTTGCCCTTAATATTTCAAACAAAGAATTAAAATCAAATAGCGAACAATACTCTGAACATAGATGTTTTATTCTCAGTTCTTCTTCTAATTCTTCCCCCGCCACGCGAACCGAATTGACTACCGTCATCCCTTTCGCTAAAACCGGATGATCCTCATTCATCCTTGGAGCCTCTTGTCGGATTCGAACCAACGACCCCGAGATTACAAATCACGTGCTCTGGCCAACTGAGCTAAAGAGGCGTTCTAGCTAAAAAATGCAACCGTCACGTTCTAACGCGAGCGAAACGGCTGCAAATTTAGTTATTTATTTCTTTCCCGCAAAATATTTGCGATTTTTTTATTTGCTACGCTGTTTTTCCTTGTATTTCACCAGTTGTTTTTCAAGCGCCTCCACATCCAAATCAACTGCTTCCTCGAATGTATCACACACTTTACTTGCATAAAACTCACCATTAGGGATAAGAATCTTTATGCCCGCCTCTTTATTTTCAGCAGCTTCCGGCTTAACTACCTTTAATGACACCTCTACTTTCTTTATATCTTCGTAATATTTTTCCAACTTAGACACTTTCTTCTGAATAAATGCCTGCAATTGCTCTGACGCATCAAAGTGAATTGATTGAATTCTAATATCCATACTTACCTCCTTTTTTTTTAAGCTCTTGGATGAGCTTGTTTATACACTTTTTTAAGTTCTTCAAATGTGGCATGCGTATAGACCTCGGTAGTTGCAATACTCTCGTGACCCAAAAGTTCTTTTACCGCACCCAGTTCTGCATCATTATTCAGCATTGTGGTAGCAAAAGTATGCCTCAGCACGTGAGGACTTCTTTTTTTCAGCGTCGCCACCTTTGACAGGTTCCGTTTCACTAAATTATAGACCAGATTCTTATAAAGCCGCTCACCACCCTCTTTAACAAAGAAAGCTTCCGACCTTTCCGGAATCATTTCGTTTCTTACATTAATATATTCAAGCATCAACTCTTTCAGTTCATCACCGAACGGTATTAGCCGCTGCTTGTTTCTTTTCCCGGTTACTTTCAAAAGAGAAGCGGAAAAATCTACATCCTTATCATCCAGACCTATCAATTCCGAAAGTCTTATGCCTGTAGCATAAAACACTTCAATAATCAACCGATCACGACAACCTTTAAAACCTTCGCCAAAATCCGTATCATCCAGCAACTTGTCCATTTCGCTTTCTTTCAGAAAAGCAGGTAACGGTTTCTTATTTTTAGGTCCTGTTATTTTTCGTAACGGATCTACTATCACCTCTCCTTGCCTTAAAAGATACTTATAGAACGACCGGAGCGAACTTAGCTTTCGATTTACAGAAGTTGAAGTATATCCCCTATCCATTAATGAAACAATCCATTCACGAATCAGTTCACCTTCCACTTCCAACGGATCAAACTTTCCGTACTCTTCCTGAGCAAACTCCTGTAGTTGCTTTATATCCTCGCCATACGCCAGAACGGTTTTTTCGGAATAGTTCCGCTCATACCGGAGGTAATCCAGAAAAGATTTAATTAACATAATATCGCTACATCTAAAATCGTGCAACGAATGTATGAAAAGAATTCAATAATTCAAAGGAAATTACGAATTATTAATCTTCTACTTGCTGAAGTTGTTGTACATAAACTGCACGTTCTTTCTTAAGTCTTTTAGTTACAGACGGTTTATCAAATTGCTGTCTGCTTCTTAATTCTTTCACGATGCCAGTTTTCTCAAATTTTCTTTTAAACTTCTTCAGCGCTTTTTCAATGTTTTCGCCTTCTTTTACAGGTACTACAATCATTTTGTTATTATTAATATGTTATTGGTTAAAAATTTCCGCAGTCAAATTGCGCCGCAAAATTACACATACTTTCTTTATTCACAAAACTTTCGGCAAATATTTCTCAAAAACTATTCATAAACAAATCATTAACCGCGAAAAGTTAGTACCTTTGAGACTCTTAAATATGTCTATAAATAATATAATAAGGTATGAAGCAGAGCATAAAAGAGCGTATACACGCACTACGGATGGCATTCCGCCCTAACAATATCAAAGCGTTCATCATTCCCAGCACCGATCCTCACCTGAGTGAGTATGTAGCTCCTTATTGGATGTCCCGTGAATGGATTTCCGGTTTCACGGGTTCCGCCGGAACAGTCGTCATCTTAATGGATAAAGCCGGACTATGGACAGATTCCCGTTATTTCCTGCAAGCGGAAAAGGAACTGGAAGGCAGCGGCATTACATTATATAAAGAGATGCTGCCAGAAACTCCTAGTATCACAAAGTTCCTCTGTCAGAATCTAAAGCCGGGAGAATCTGTGAGTATTGATGGGAAAATGTTCTCCGTACAACAGGTGGAACAAATGAAAGAAGATCTTGCCCCCTACCAGTTACAGGTCAACCTGTTTGGCGATCCGCTGAAAAACATCTGGAAGGACCGTCCATCCATGCCTGATGCTCCGGCTTTCATCTACGATGTTAAATATGCAGGAAAAAGTTGTGGAGAAAAAGTTGCCGCCATTCGTGCCGAGCTGAAAAAGAAAGGCATCTATGCTTTATTTTTATCCAGTCTGGACGAAATAGCATGGACTCTCAATCTGAGAGGAAGTGATGTGCATTGCAATCCGGTTATAGTAAGTTATCTACTGGTTACTCAAGATGAAGTAGTCTACTTTATTTCGCCGGAGAAGATTACCCAAGAGGTAAATGAATACTTGCAAGAACAGCAAGTCAGCCTGAGAAAATATGACGAAGCTGAATCTTTCCTGAATTCTTTTGCAGGAGAAAACATACTTATCGATCCAAAGAAAACGAACTATGCGATTTATTCGGCTATCAACCCTGTATGTAAGATTGTTCGTGAAGAATCTCCCGTGACATTGCTGAAAGCCATTCGCAATGAGCAGGAGATCGTCGGCATCCATCACGCAATGCAGCGGGATGGCGTGGCGCTTGTCAAGTTCCTCAAATGGCTGGAACAATCAGTGCCTTCGGGCAAAGAAACCGAACTGAGCGTAGACCGGAAGCTGCATGAGTTCAGAGCAGCCCAACCTTTGTATATGGGAGAAAGTTTCGACACAATCGCCGGATATAAAGAACATGGAGCAATCGTGCACTATTCCGCAACGGAGGAGAGTGATGTCACGCTTCAGCCTAAAGGTTTCTTGCTGTTAGATTCGGGAGCGCAGTATCTGGACGGAACAACTGACATCACACGTACTATTGCATTAGGCGAACTGACGGAGGAAGAAAAAACAGACTATACCTTAATATTAAAAGGCCATATTGCGTTGGCAATGGCTAAATTCCCAGCCGGAACCCGCGGCGCCCAACTCGATGTATTGGCTCGTATGCCAATCTGGAGTCATGGCATGAACTTCCTTCATGGTACCGGACATGGCGTAGGACATTTTCTGAGCGTACACGAAGGTCCGCAAAGTATCCGTATGAACGAAAATCCCATTGTGCTGCAACCCGGTATGGTTACATCCAATGAACCTGGTGTTTATAAAGCAGGCAGCCACGGGATACGCACCGAGAATCTGACATTGGTCTGCAAAGATAAGGAAGGCATGTTCGGAGAATATTTCAAATTTGAGACGATCACCCTATGCCCAATCTGCAAAAAAGGCATCATCAAAGAAATGCTGACGGCAGAGGAAGTCAAGTGGTTCAATGACTACCATCGAAATGTTTACGAAAAACTTTCTCCAAGTCTGAACGAAGAAGAAAAGAAGTGGCTGCTAGAAGCAACAAAAGCTATTTAAAACAGCTTTTGTCTGACACCCGGGTGTTGAGCATACCGACACCCGGGTGTCAGGCTGCTTGAGACCCGGGTGTCAGACGGTACGAGACCCGGGTGTCAGACAATCCCCAATCATATTCAATAAAAACATCATTAGAAACAATATATTTTATGGCTTTAATCAAATCAGTGCGGGGCTTTACCCCCGAAATTGGAGAGAACTGTTTTCTCGCAGACAATGCAACTATCATAGGAGATGTAAAAATAGGAAATGACTGTAGCATCTGGTTTTGTACCGTATTGCGCGGTGACGTTAATTCCATACGGATAGGCAATGGAGTCAATATTCAGGATGGAAGCGTGCTACATACTTTATATGAGAAGTCAACCATCGAAATTGGTGATCATGTTTCCGTAGGACATAATGTGACGATTCACGGAGCAACCGTCAAAGATTATGCACTTATCGGGATGGGGTCTACCATATTGGATCATGCCGTAGTAGGCGAAGGAGCCATCGTTGCCGCTGGTTCTTTGGTATTAAGCAATACAGTAATCGAGCCCGGAAGCATTTGGGGAGGGGTACCGGCTAAATTTATTAAGAAGGTAGACCCGGAGCAAGCAAAGGAGCTAAACCAAAAAATCGCTCACAATTACCTGATGTATTCCCAATGGTATAAATAATGTGAATCAGTAGTTGATTCAAAATTGCAAAGGAATGAATCAAACAGTAGTATCTCCATTGGGGGTGACTAAAAAGTCGATTCTATCTCGAATCTCCTCCTTCGGGAAGGAGGAGTGGTCGAAGACCGAGGTGGTAGGAGAGATAATGTTTGTTCCTATTTCTTTGTAAATGATAGGATTATGTATTCACCTACCACCTCCCCCTACGGGTACTCCTCCTTCCAGAAGGAGGAGAGTTAAGATACTATTGACTTTTTAGACAGCCCATTTAAGATACTATTGACTATCATTTAGTTCAAAACCGCAAAGAAATGAACAACATTCAACTACTGATTCACATGAATAATATAAATATCAGGTTCCAGATCATTAGTAAGTTCATGTGTTTTCAGGGTACTATATTCAATGCATCTCTGATCTTTGAAAAATTAGCAAAGGAGCGTATTGGATCAGCTAATATCCATGAAGGAGTTCATGTATTCATTTGTTTTATTTAACCAATTGCCTGCCTCTAATTTACGAATTATTCGTAGATTTGTAATCAAACAGAATAAAAACATCTAACTATAGAAAACATACTACTCCACGATCAATCATGAAAACAAAACTACTGCTTATTACTCTCCTTTTTGCAACAATGCCGGCAGTCAATGCTCAAAACAGAGAGAGAGACTATTTAAAAAAGGTATTTGCCAATCTAGAGAAAATTGAATCCGCAACATATTATGTTGCTAACGAAAGCTGGCAACCCGGGGACTCCACCGCATTATCCATTCTACATGGATTCATCAAAGAATATAATCACCCCATAGATTCAACCATCGGCGCAAGCTATGTTTCACTGGATGCCAAGGATACTACAAAGCTAAACTTTTGTTATGATGGCAACGTAAGAGTAGAAGCCTATCACGATAATAAAAAGTTAGTAATTGATGACTTCATATTCAAACCACTCCCTTTCAGGCTAGTAAGACCTCCATTCTTCAATTTCGCAAAGAACATCATCAAGTATGCGCTTACCACTGATGATAATATCACCATAGAACTGAATGACGAGGGTAATGATTACTATTTCAAACTAACAATCAATGAGGAACAACAGGTTGAATTCTTTGGAAAAGCCTTCCACATGCCTCTTCCCCCATTCGATATCGGCAATACGACTTCTATTTATGAATTATGGATTAATAAATCGGATAATTTACCTTTTAAGGAGCGAAGGGAAATGTCACATGATATTTCCGTTTCAACTTGTTCCAACCTTCAGATTAACAAGCTCAACATCAGAGACTTTAACATCAATGATTATTTCCCCAAAGATTATGAAACAGTTAAATACAGCGATCTCCACAAGAAAAGCGGAGACTCGCCATCCACATCCGGACTCACAGGCAAAAAAGCTCCGGGATGGATATTAGAAAATATAGATGGACAGTCTCTATCACTTGCCAACTGCAAAAGCAAAGTCATACTAATCAATTTCACCGGCATTGGCTGTGGCGCCTGCCAGGCAGCTGTACCTTTTCTGAAAAAGTTAAAAGAGTTATTCAGCAACGAGGAGTTTGATCTCATTGCTATAGAATCCTGGAGCCACAATGCATCCGCCATCCGAAACTACGCCAAGCGGAAAGATTTGAATTATACGATTCTAAATGCCACGAACGAAGTTATCAAACAATACCAGACAGGTGGTGCTGCACCCTTCTTTTTCATACTGGACCAGAAACGAATCATACGAAAAATAATCAGAGGATATAGCACAGAGAATACAGATAAAGAAATTATAAATGCAATCAAAGAACTATTATGAACAGACTGTTTACCTTCCTTTTCTTGTCTCTGCTATTCAACATAGTACAAGCACAATTACGGAGTCCCGAATATCAAAAAGGAAAAGCCATACTAAGCGGCACAATAGCTAATTATAGCCCTGATGATCATCCGGACCTCAAAATCGGAGCTCCTAATATTGTGATGGGGGCAGCCGAAACCCTCTTCCCGACTATCGAAGCAGACGGAAGCTTCAAAATCAATATTCCTCTCTATCATAACACACAAGTACGGATGACGATAGGGAAAGCCGATATAGTCATTCTGCTAAGTCCCGATAAAGAAACTAATGTAGCGGTCAATCTAAGCAATCCGCAAGGAAAACAATTTGTATTCAGCGGACAATATGCTACCATCAATAATGAATGGTGCCAGCCAGAATTGATTACAAGAATAGCTCCGGTTTATAGAAATGGCGACATACTGGATTCTATTGCAGGCATCAGCGCCAATGAATTTAAGAAACGCTGCATCGACCAATACAAACAGTGCGTGGCACACAACAACACAAAAACGCAATTTAGTGAAGATACCCGCACACTTGCCAATCTCTCATGTGCGTTCGATTGCATAGAGAATCTGAATGCAACCCGTTATTGTCTGCAAACGGCTTATCAGAAGAAGGAAAACATCACGCGTGAACAAGCCAGTACAGCCTTTGCCAATTTTGATTTTCCTGCCAATTTCTATGATTTCCTAAAGAATTTCCCTGTCAATCATCCCTTAGCGCTCTATTGCTACAATTACCGCAACGTGATCTCAGGAGAACTCTATGAGCTACATCATGATCCTTTAAAATTTGAGAAGTATTTACTATCAAAAGCAGCGCTTACAAAGGAGGAACAAGCGCTTATTCGCCAATACGAGACAGCTCTCAAAACAGGTATCCCCTTCCAACAAGGCAGCGAGCTGATCTCGCTTATTGCAAAATACCCCAAAGAATATAATGAATTCAGTCAGAAACTATTCACCAAAGCGAAGGAGTATCTGAGCCATATCATGCAAGACAGCACTTGTTTAATGGTCGATTATATACGGGCAATCTATATGCGCTCCAGCCTATATAATTTAAAACCACTAACCACTCAACAAGAAGCTATGGCAACGGAAATTACAAACCCGATTTTCTTAGGAATCATTCAAGACATGAACCGACAGATGCAACCACGCGCAAAAGCGACAACAAAGAAATACTCTGTCTGCGAAGCACCTAAAGTATCAGAAGAAGAATTACTGTCTGCTCTCGTCGACCGCCATAAAGGAAAAGTACAATTCATTGACTTTTGGGCTACCTGGTGCGGTGGCTGCCGAAGGACGATTAAAGAATATGAACCTATTAAAAAAGAATTAGGCGAAAACGTAGCTTTTGTCTACCTAACTGGCCCCAGTTCCATCGAAAAGACTTGGAAAATACTCATACAAGACATTGTCGGTGAACATTATTGGTTAAACGAAAAGCAATGGGGTTATCTTTGGAAACATTTTCAGATGAAAGGTTTGCCCATGTATTTGGTGATAGATAAGCAAGGAAATATAGTGAAACGATTCACCCATGTGACACGAAAAGAACTGGAAGAGTTACTAAAACAGGAAATAAACAAATAGAATACCAACATTTTCAAAAGATGTACTGGTAAGCGGGTGTATCGAAACCTTTATAAATTAAAATTCATCTTCGCTACAGATAGTTGTGGCAAAGATGAATTCGTTAAAAGGGGAGTTCTGACACATCTCCTTATTCTTATCTTATTCTGTTATATTCTGAGTTCATTGACGAATCTCTCTTCTTTAAGAAAAACGAGACGACAAGCTCAGAACAGCAGAGCGAAATGATAGGGCTTACCTGTTTTTCAGGCGACGCCCAACCTTATCCGTCTCTAAAAGTTAATCATGTGCATGATCTTCTCCGTAGCTCCGGCATTACTGGTCACATAATAACCGGCATTCGCACCAGTCTCACGCATGAAAACGTCATCTGCCTGAAAACGGTCCAGCAAGGTTTTCAACTCGTGATAGTCTTTAATTGAGTATGCGCCTTTAGCTTCGAGCAACCGGATTGCTTCCATAAACTTCTGATATTTCGGTCCGAAGATAACAGGGATGCCATATACAGCAGCTTCCAGCGTATTATGAATACCGACGCCAAAACCACCTCCGATATAAGCCACTTCTCCATAGCGGTAAATAGAAGATAACAGTCCGAAGCAATCGATAATCAAGCAATCAACTTTCAGTACATTCTTTTCGTCAGCACGAGTATAGCGTACATAAGGACGTTTCAGTTTACTGATAATCTCCACCAGATGATTTTCATCAATCACATGCGGAGCGATGATCAACTTCATTTCCGGATGGGTGTTGAAGTACTCCAGAAATAAATCTTCATCCGGTCCCCAAGAACTGCCGGCTACAAACGTAAAGGCATTGTCTCCTTTAAACATTTTCACCAACGGAAGGTCTTTGGCCTCTTCCCGAATCTGCAACACACGGTCGAAACGGGTATCTCCCACCACTGTCACACGACTAATGCCAATCTTCGACAAATAGCGTTTGGAAGCCTCATTCTGCACAAACAAATGATCGAAATCCTTCAGCACATTGCGATAAGTCCCACCATACCATTTAAAGAATATCTGATCGCGACGGAAAATGGAAGAAACACTATACACCGGGATGCGACGCTTATGAAGCTCATCCAGGTAATTCTTCCAAAATTCGTACTTGATAAAGAATGCCATGCACGGGTTTGCGATATCCAGGAACTTCTTCACATTCCGCGGTTTATCAAACGGCAGATAGCAAACAATGTCCGCTCCCCGGTAATGCTTGCGCACTTCGTAACCGGACGGAGAGAAAAATGTAAGCAATATCTTATAATCGGGATATTTTTCCCTGATCATTTCTATTAATGGACGCCCTTGTTCAAACTCGCCAAGCGAAGCAGCGTGAAACCAAATATACTGCTCCCCTTTCTCCACTTGCTGTCGTAGAAGTTCATACACCACCCAATGCCCTTTCATCATTTTTCGGGGCTTACGGCTGAACGGAGCAGCAAAATGAACCAAAAGGTCATAAATAACTATTGCCAGATTGTAAAGCATAATTTACAAATCCTAATTATTTAAGTACCTCTACGGCGCGCTTCATACGAGCCAATGTCTCTTCCTTGCCCAACACCCAGGAAATATCGAACATATGCGGACCTTTTCCTTCGCCCACCAGTGTCAGACGGAAAGCATTCATTATATTACCTGTATGGTAACCTTTTTCAGCAATCCAGTCCATCACTATTTTCTCCTGACCTTCAATGCTGAAATCCTCGATGCCGGCAATTACTTCCGCCAACTCAGTCATACATTTTGCCGAGTCTTCTTTCCAGCGTTTCTTCACTGTCTTTTCGTCATATTCAGCAGGAGCCACAAAGAAGAAGCTACAAACATCCCACAGTTCCTTGATAAAACTTGCACGGTCTTTCATCATGCCGACTACCGTAACGACCTTCTCGAAAGGAGCCTCTACCCCATGCTCTTTCAGCACAGGCAAAAACAGTTCGGCAATTTCTTCATTCGGTTTAAGCTGGATATACTGATGATTGAACCAAATACCTTTTTTATAGTCGAATTTAGCTCCGGACTTGCTGCAACGATGAATGTCGAACAGTTTTATCATCTCGTCCATAGACATCACTTCCTGATCGTTGCCCGGATTCCATCCCAACAAAGCCAGGAAGTTAATCACCGCTTCGGGCAAATAACCCGATTCACGATATCCGGAAGACACTTCTCCCGATTCCGGACGCCATTCCAACGGGAATACAGGGAATCCCAAACGGTCGCCGTCACGCTTGCTTAGTTTACCGTTTCCTTCCGGCTTCAGCAGCAAAGGCAAGTGGGCAAATTCCGGCATCGTGTCTTCCCAGCCGAATGCACGGTACAAAAGTACGTGCAACGGTGCCGAAGGCAACCATTCTTCGCCACGGATTACATGAGACACTTCCATCAAATGGTCATCCACAATGTTTGCGAGATGATAAGTAGGCAGTTCGTCAGCCGACTTATAAAGCACCTTGTCATCCAGAATAGATGAATTAATAACGACTTCGCCACGAATCAAGTCATTCACGTGAACATCCTCGTTCGGCTCGATCTTAAAGCGAACCACATATTGCTTTCCTTCAGCAATCAATGCGTCCACTTCTTCTTTCGACATTGTCAGAGAATTACGCATCATCCCGCGGGTCGATGCATCATATTGGAAGTTAGCAATTTCCGCACGCTTAGCGTCCAGTTCCTCGGGAGTATCAAAAGCGATGTATGCCTTGTCATTATCCAACAAAATCTGCACGTATTTCTTATAGATTTCGCGACGTTCGGACTGACGGTACGGGCCGTGTTCTCCACCGAAGCTCACTCCTTCGTCAAAGTGGATACCCAACCACTTGAATGACTCAAGTATATACTCTTCCGCTCCCGGCACGAACCGGTTGGAGTCAGTATCTTCAATACGGAAAATGAGGTCTCCGCCGTGTTGACGCGCAAATAGATAATTATACAAAGCTGTACGCACACCACCGATGTGCAATGCTCCCGTAGGACTCGGAGCAAAACGAACTCTTACTTTTCTTTCTGCCATAATTTGGGTTAGTATAGGTAAATCGTGGCAAAATTAAACCTTTTTTTCCACACTATTGTTTTTTTTTGTACTTTTCGCAAAAATTTCAATGCGTATGGAACATATGAAGAAGAAAAAGAGGTTCTCAAGAAGAGATATATTATATAAATCATTGCTGTTTGTAGCGACAGTGACACTGATTGTCTATTTCCTGCCACGTGACGGAAAATTCAACTATCAGTTTGACATAAACAAGCCCTGGAAGTACGGGCAGCTGATAGCCACTTTTGACTTTCCAATCTATAAAGACGACGCAGTGGTGAACCGGGAACAGGATAGTTTGCTGGCTTCCTTCCAACCTTATTATCTGCTTGACAAACAAGTAGAGAAAGACGCAATCGCCAAGCTGAAAGAGAATTACCATACTCACCTGAAAGGTATACTTCCTACCGTAGATTATCTGCGATACATCGAACGGACATTAAAAGAAATATACGGAGAGGGCATCGTTTCGACAGAAAACATACAAGAACTCCACAAGGACAGTACTTCGGCAATCATGATCATCGACGATAAACTCGCCAACTCCAAGCCTACCGATCATATATATACGGTCAAAAAAGCTTATGAGTACTTGCTTTCCGCAGATACGACCCACTTCAACCGTGAGATTCTGAGACAATGTTCTTTAAACGAATATATCACACCCAATCTCACATTCGACCAGCAACGGACACAGACCGCCAAAGAGGAAATGCTGAACAACTATTCCTGGGCCAACGGATTAGTCGTCAGCGGACAGAAAATTATAGACCGTGGAGAAATCATCAGCCCGGAAACGTACAATATTCTGGAATCATTACGCAAAGAGTCTATCAAGCGAAGTGAATCCATTGATCAGAGCCGCTTGATTCTTGGCGGGCAGATTTTGTTTGTCGGTATGCTGATGCTTTGCTTTATGCTCTATCTCGACCTGTTCCGAAAAGATTATTATGAGCGCAAAGGCAGCCTGTCGTTACTGTTTACACTGATTGTATTTTATAGTGTAGTAACAGCTTTCATGGTATCACATAATATATTTAATGTATATATGATTCCGTACGCGATGCTGCCCATTATCATACGGGTTTTCCTCGATTCACGAACTGCCTTCCTAACGCATGTCATTACGATATTAATCTGCTCTATATCCCTGCGTTTTCCGCATGAGTTCATTCTGACGCAGTTGGCTGCCGGATTAGTTGCCATTTTCAGTTTAAGGGAACTTTCGCAGAGGTCACAGCTCTTCCGCACGGCCTTATTGGTGATACTGACTTACGCGGCTATTTACTTCGCATTCGAGCTAATGACCGAGAATGGACTTGCCAATGACTTCTCTAAGCTGAATGCACGGATGTATACCTATTTCTTTATTAATGGTATTCTGCTGCTGTTTACATATCCGTTGCTGTTTCTGCTGGAAAAGACGTTCGGCTTTACCTCTAATGTGACTTTGGTCGAACTTTCCAATATCAACAGTGATCTTCTCCGGCAGATGTCCGAAACCGTGCCCGGAACTTTCCAGCACTCTATGCAGGTAGCCAATCTGGCGGCAGAAGCAGCGATCCGTATCGGAGCGAAAAGTCAATTAGTACGTACCGGAGCTTTGTATCATGACATCGGCAAGATGGAGAATCCCGCTTTCTTTACGGAAAATCAGTCGGGAGGCGTCAATCCTCATAAGAATCTGAATTACGAGCAAAGTGCCCAGGTCGTGATCAGTCATGTGACAGACGGATTAAAACTGGCGGACAAGCATAATCTGCCGAAAGTAATCAAAGACTTTATCAGCACCCATCATGGACGGGGAAAAACGAAGTTCTTCTATATCTCATGGAAGAACGAGCACCCCGACGAGGAACCGAATGAAGAACTGTTCACCTATCCGGGTCCTAATCCTTTCTCAAAGGAGACAGCTATTCTGATGATGGCGGATGCTGTTGAAGCAGCGTCACGCAGTCTGCCGGAATATACGGAAGAAACTATCAGCAACCTGGTCGACAAAATCATAGACTCCCAAGTTGCTGAAGGTTATTTCAAAGAATGCCCTATCACTTTCAAGGACATTGCGACCATCAAGACGGTATTCAAAGAAAAACTGAAGATCGCTTATCACACACGGATCAGTTATCCTGAGTTAAAGAAGTAAGCAGACCAGCGCAAGCGTCTTCGAGTACATCCAGCACATATTCAAATCCTTCGGCCCCTCCATAGTAGGGGTCGGGGACATGGTCGGCGGGAATGCGGGTACAGTACTCCGTCATACGATGAATCTTTTTCCACTCTTCCGTAGAAGGAGCTTTTTCTTTCAGATCATCTATGTTACGGTCGTCCATGCCAATAATCAGATCAAAATTATAAAAGTCCTCTGTCCGCACCGGACGGGAGCGATGAACCAGTTGATAGCCCCGACGGGCAGCGTGTGCACGCATCCGGCTATCCGGCAATTCGCCTTGATGATAAGACAGGATTCCGGCGGAATCAATCACAAATTCTTTTTCCAGTCCGGCTTCTTTGATCAGGTGAAGCATTACTCCTTCCGCCGTAGAGCTACGGCAGATATTTCCGAGGCAGACAAATAATATTTTCTTCATAATTTACGTTTAATAATTGACAGGCTTCATTCGTTTCTATTATCAAAACGAATTAAGTATCTGATTGGCCCGGTTTACGGTAACGGCTGCCGGTATTTCCGGCATATTACCCAAATTGAACGGGGCCAGCATTTTCTCTATCTTCTTTAATCCGGCTTTATTTCCCTTCTTCTCAAATTCCTGACGAAGAATCGTTATTTTCTCATGTGCCTGAATACCTTCGATCAGACGTTCGAAACGGATACAGCTACGGGCTCCCGGATACACAAGATAAGTATCTCCAGCCGCCCACGTGCGGAAACGTGAATCGAGCAACGGCTCCAAAGGCCAACTATTGTATGCCCAACGCAGATAGCCGTCCAGATGCTTCTTCGAAGAATAGAAACTCACCCATGCAGCCTCAGCAGGGTCGGAAAAAGTGAATGTATTGGGATGTGCTTCCGTACAACAAGTATAATAGGTGGTACGTTTATTCTCGGCCGCACGGCGGAGACGCACTTCTTCCGGGAAGTTCTGTCCGATAACAATGCAATAATCGTACAAGTCCGGCTCTATCTCAGCATGATAATTACCGGCCAGTGAAACTTTAAACTCCGGATCTGCCTTACGGATTACTTTCAACGTTTTCTGCATTACATCCATCGGACGCTCATCCATCGCAATCGCACAAATATCAAACCATCCTTTTTCTCTCAGATGCTTGGAAAAAGAAGTAAGCATCGCAACCCACATTTCTTCATAAGCAGGTTCTCCCGGTGCTGTCTTTACAAACTTCAATGAATTTGTTGCCTGATCAAAATACTGGAAAGATAATTCCCAGGGAACCATAGAGTAACAGTTAATCTGCTGATCGATACCGACACTCATCATAAACTCTACCCAGCGATCAAAAACCGTATAGTCGAAAGCCCAAGTACCGTCGGCACGTTTCATCCATGTAACCATCGTCTCGAAATAATCTTCAGTCTGACCGTTCCAGGGTTTATGTGTCAAAGTGGCTGTGATAATCTTTTGACCGGCATCTGCCAGCATTTTCATCAGCGGGCGCATAGCGTCCAGATGCTCCTGGCTCCACAAGGGAACCTGATAATAACGGGCTACGGCAAACGGGCTCTGCCACAAATCCAGATGATAAGCCCATTCGGACGGTGCAGGAAGTTCACGGGAAGAAACGAGGATTTCGAGATTAAGCTGCTGCAACAGACGGGAACCGTCTTTTACCAGCAAAGCACCCTTGTAGCTTCCGGGAGTAGCCGATTGAGGAATCCAGCATTGCACCCAGATAGGCTGAACGGTACGTGCCGGAACAGACATTGATTTCAAGTTCGTATCAATCGGGTCGGCTACCAACAACGAATCGTAATCCACTGCTTGACGGTGACCGCACGCGCCTCTGCCATCTTTATTCAGTTCATCGGTCATTACATAACGGATGAAACCGGCTTTAAACGCCTCATCCGAAAGACTATTTCCTTTTTTATCTCTAAAATCGGTAAAGCTGAAGTTCAGATCTTTCACCTCAGTGCCGGTCCAGACAACAGCCTGCGCGTTTACACGTTCGCCACGCCAGCCTTTTAAAGTGGTAAGCTGCTGCTTTTTCAGCTGGGGAAGCCGATGCTTCGCATAGCGGGTGTCAATTGTTCCCCAGGAAATCTGAGGGATGGTAACTGCTGCCCAGTCTTTATCAGAGGGGGAAGAAGGATCGGGCAGTTCCTGATAAGTTTCAATTGGAAATTTCGGTTGCCCCGTAGGGGTTCCACACTGCGTCACTCCTTGCTGGGCAAAAAGAGGACTCACACCAATAAGACATGTTAAGCAATAAATCGTAAGTCGTTTCATGGTTAGTTAATTTATAAAGGTTATTATAAGGAAAATATTAGGTCTGTATCAAGTGCTACATCGGGTCTACATCATAATAGACAATCAAGGATTTATAGCGCTCATCTTCCAGCATCTCTTTCTGGATACGTTGTAGCAATTCCCGCGCACGTCCCATCGGGGCATTCTGTTCGATCTTCAACACTATCTTTTTGATGAATAATGTCTGGATACGAGCAACGGGAGGTTTGTCCGGCCCCAATACCCGGTTTCCGAACACAGTTCTTAGTTTCTCTGCCATGACCGCAGCCATCTGGTCCAGCAATGCTTCATTATGGTTTTTCAGATAGACATACACCAACCGATAGTAAGGGGGATAATGAAACATTTGTCGTTCAGCGAGTTGACCGTCTACCATTTCTTCATAGTTATTACCGATAACCTGATGGATAATGGGGTGATCAATGCTTTTCGTTTGCAGTACCACCCGCCCGCGTTTATTTTTACGCCCGGCTCGTCCTGCTACTTGTGCCATCAGTTGGAAAGCACGTTCGTAAGAACGGAAATCCGGATAATTGAGCATGGTGTCCGCGTTCAAGATGCCCACTATACTTACGTGGTCAAAGTCCAGACCTTTCGATACCATTTGCGTACCGATCAGTATGTCCGTCTTTCCCTGCTCAAAATCAGCGATAATCTTCTCGTAGGCAGCGCGGGTACGGGTAGTGTCTAAATCCATTCGGGCAACAGCCGCTTCCGGGAAAAGGACTTTGATGTCATCTTCAATCTTTTCCGTACCAAAGCCACGATTGACCAGTTCTGTTCCTTCACAGGCGGGACAGAACTTCGGCAGTTGATAGGTATAGCCGCAATAATGGCAGGTCAGTTGGTTGATACCTTTATGATAAGTCAGACTCACATCGCAGTTCTTACATTTCGGTACCCAGCCGCAAGTACGGCATTCTATCATCGGTGCAAATCCGCGACGGTTCTGGAAGAGAATGACTTGTTCTTTCTGTTCCAGTGCTTCTTTCATATATTGTATCAGTAACGGCGAGAACTGTCCGACCATCCGCCTCTTGCGATGCAGTTCTTTGATATCCACCGGAATAATCTCCGGCAGCTGAATTTCTTTATATCGTTCTTTCAGTTGTACAAATCCATATTTTCCATTCCTTGCGTTCTGCCATGTTTCTATGGAGGGGGTAGCAGTGCCGAGAAGCGTTTTTGCTCCATACATGGCAGCCAGTACAATAGCCGCATTCCGTGCATGATAGCGAGGAGCAGGGTCCCGTTGCTTATAGGTGTTCTCATGCTCTTCATCTACAATCACCAGGCCCAGATCACGGAAAGGAAGAAATACGGAAGAACGGACTCCAAGGATGATATCATATCCTTTATCTCCCAGTTGCTTCCGCCATATCTCTACCCTCTCGGCATCCGGAAACTTGGAATGATAAATCCCCAAACGAGAACCGAATACCCGTTGCAGGCGCTCTGTGATTTGAGTGGTTAATGCTATTTCAGGCAAGAGATACAATACTTGT
Source organism: Bacteroides sp. B1-V-101 (assembly GCF_023656585.1). Taxonomy (NCBI): domain Bacteria; kingdom Pseudomonadati; phylum Bacteroidota; class Bacteroidia; order Bacteroidales; family Bacteroidaceae; genus Bacteroides; species Bacteroides sp. B1-V-101. The sequence goes on from NZ_JAMOKH010000022.1 coordinate 52,212, forward strand.
TTCCCTTGACGAATCGTTTCTTCTATCAGATGAATGTATACTTCTGTCTTTCCACTGGATGTAACTCCATGAAGCAGGCAGACATTTTTTTCCTGAAAGGATTGCACGATCTCATCGTGCGCCCGCTGCTGAAACTCGTTCAAGGCATTCAACTCTACGACCTCCTTCATTTCCTGATTCAGCCGGCCGACTTCATGAAAGTAAATCTCAAATATCTTTTTCTCCACCAAGCCATTCAGAATAGAAGGAGACACCCCTGCACGTTGCAACAGCTCTTTTTTCGAAACTTCTTTCGGTGTTTCTCTTCCAAGGATTCCCGAACACTCGACATATTTCATCAGCAACGCCAACTGCTTCGGAGCACGGGACAGGATATCAAATAAGATATGAAGCCGCTTTTCATCAGCAGAACCGGCTAATCGTACTCTCGCCTCTGTTTTCGGCTTGTAAGTACGGCGCAATTCCTCTTTCACAAAGATGGCTTCTTTATCCAGCAGAGATTTGATGACTGTGAGGATATTTTTCATGCCACTCTCCTTCTCCAGTTTCGTGACACATTGCTGAGAATCTACTGAAAGCAAATCAAGAATACGCTGCTCTCTTTCCGATAATGGTGCATCCGCCTCAAAATCGGGATTATATTCTACAATCGTTTCACTCTCCAACTTCAAACCAGAAGGAAGTGCCGCTTTATAAACGTCTCCTTGTGTACAGAGATAGTAATCCGCCAGCCACTCCCAAAACTTAAATTGAGTGGACAATAAAATAGGAGAAGCATCCAGCAATGCAGATATATCCTTCACCTCATACTCCGTCGGAGCACAATAATGAACATTACGAACGATAGCTGTATAAAATTTCTTCCGTCCGAAAGGAACTATCACACGGCATCCAATCTCAACCTCTTCCGCACATTCATCCGGCAGGGAATAGGTAAAGTACTTCGGAAGCGGTAATGGTAATATGACATCTACATACTTTTTCATTGCAAGCACAAAAGTACAATAAAAAAATGGGGATTTAAAAGAGGAAGAGGGAACACTGATAAGAAAAATAGTCTGCACACCGGAATCTGATAAAATAGATTCAGGTTTACAGACCAGTACCTTAAACAAAATACCTTGAATAAAAAAAGAGCCTCCTTTATCGGAAGCTCTTTCTTTGTATGATTGAATGTAACGGATGGCTTAGAAAATATAAGCAACGGATACTTGCCAAGTCTTGGTTTTGTATGAGCCTTCAATGTCTTCAAAGCTGGCAGTCTTGCCCAACGGAATATTATAATTAGCTCCTACTTGCAGATGATTCAGCAACTTCACACCTGCACCGACATTGATACCGACTTCAGCTTTCTTTTTATCGGTTTTTACTCCGTCTATTGTCTTATTACCGGCAAAATCAAAGTAAAAATCAGGACCGGCAGCCACATAAAGACCTACCAGACTTCCCAGACCGATGTTATATTTCAAATTGACCGGAATATCCAAGCCATTCTGCTTGACAGTAGCTTCTTCACCTCCATCAGAGATTTTTATACCTCTTTGAGCAAAAAGCAAAGACGCATCGACTCCTAATCCCACAACCGGAATATTGAATTCCGCCATCGGACCGATAAAGAAACCTGTAAAATTATCCTTTTTAAAGTTTTCTTTCACATCAGAAAAGCTTGCTTTAGACAAGTTTAAACCACCCTTTACACCAAAATGTAATTGTGCCTGGGCAGGCATCGCCATACCGATACATACGGCAATCATTAAAGCACCAAAAATCTTTTTCATAAATCTACGTGTTTATAATTCGGGACAAAGATATATATTTATAATAAATAAACACAAATTATTGCTCTTTGTTCGAAATCAACTCCCGATTTGCCAGCAAGGCCTCCTTAGTTCCCGCTGCCATCGAAAGAATACCGTCATTACACGTAACCATACCGCTCTCCTTGCGTCGTGTCAGCCAATCGGTAACAAAGTCCGAAGCATATCCTCCCGTACTGAACTCACCGTCCAGCGCTATTATCTTTTTATAAGCAGACAGGTAATCTTCTTCCGTCGTATCGGGATAAACGTTGGTGTAAAGCCACAACTGGATGTCGTAAAGCAGATAAGAACGTTCGTCGGCATGAAGCGCAAAGAATCCTTTATCGGTTACTATCTCTTCCGATATCTTCCGAATCCATCGCTCCGTATCCACGGGATGATCACACTTTGCGCACAAATCGGACAAGAGCGGTGAGAAAGCTGCGTTCCGAACTTTTTCCAGCTCCATTCTTTCATCTTCTTCCGACGTATCAAAGACTTCTTCGTTGACAAGTCCCCGAATAAATTCTTCAAAGTTATCGGCAAGGAAAGTAACATAATAATCATCTTCCTGATCGACATGAACGACTTTCGGTTCGCCCTGCGGACCACACTCCCGATAATCAAGGAAAATCATATCATGTCCCACAGAAGGACAGTCGCAGATAGCCACTCCAATGTCCGGATACCCCCATTCTTCAATCATGAAACGGCTGCCGAGCTGTCCGCAAAGAGAATAAATCTTATCCTTATCGACTCCCATAATGCCAGTGATAGCCACATGGTCGTCCGCCCAACTGGTAGGTTCGTCGCAAGGAAAACAAACATTGAAAGGTATTCCACCGTTATGCTGCTTCATCAGCCAAATATAAGATTCGGGGAGTTTGTATCCCAGTTCACGTTCTGTTTCTTCTATCATCTCTTCTGTAGGAGGTGCGCCAATATATTCATTCATAGCATATTCATCATCATCCCAGAAGTCTATAAAGTCAAAATTCTCAAAAGGTTTGTTTTTCATAATCGCTGTTTTTAATTTGTATTCTTTTAGTTTTGCTTTGTATGTATATACTACTTTTCACGAATATACTAAAAAACAGACATGATCAATTTGTTTCCTTTATTTATTTTTTTTACGAGTATATGGAAAAATGCTACTACGCAAACAAATTATTTAATGCTTCGCTCATGCTGGGGTGAGTAAAAATGAAGTCGCGAAGAAAAGTATAGTCCTGCCCTGTCTTCATAGCGAGTGCAACAGTATTTATCACCTCGCTTGAATCGGGTGCAAACAGCATACATCCCAAAATCAGTCCTGTCTTCTTGTCAATAATCGCCTTTAACAGCCCGTCTGTTTCTCCCAAAGTCTTAGCTCTCGGTATTGACATAACGGGCAATTTCTTCACGATAATATCGAGGTCCTGCTTGCGTGCTTCCTCTTCATTCAGACCGATGCGAGCCAAAGGCGGGTCAATAAATACAGAATAGCTGACCGGATTACGGTCGCTTGTCTTCCGCTCCGCGTCTCCGAATAAGTCTTCTCTGATAATCCGATAGTCATCCAATGAGATATACGTAAACTGCAAACCACCTTTCACATCACCCACCGCACGGATAGCGGGATTCGTTGTTTTCAGATATTCATCTACGATGATGGCTCCACGTGCATCCACCTCTACTCCGGCAGCTTCCAAATGAAGACCTTGCGTATTTGGTCTGCGTCCTGTAGCCAACAGCACGGCATCGGCTTCCAATTCAAATGCCTCGTTCATTTGCGAGTCCGTGAAAGCAACAATTGCTTTTTCTGATGTATGGTTTACGGACTGCACCTTGGCGTTCATCCGGAAAACAATGCCTTTCTTCTCCAATGTTTCCTTTACGCTGGCAGCAATGTCACGATCTTCGCGCGCAATCAATTCCGGATAGCTTTCAAGTACTGTCACCTGAGAGCCGAAGGAAGCATACATGGATGCAAATTCCAGTCCGATATAACCACCACCGACAATCACAAGATGACGCGGAAGATCCGTGAGTTCCATAATGGAAGTGCTGGTATAAACAAAAGGATTGTCCGCTATGCCGTCAATGGATGGAATGACCGTTTCCGCTCCTGTATTAATAATGATTTGCTTAGCTGTCAACAGTAACTCTTCCGCCGCAGTGCGGACAGATACCGTATCCGAAGATACAAAAGAGCCGAATCCGGTGTAAACGGTCACATGAGGGTTATCAGCCAAATTATGATAGTTTTTATTTCGCAGCGCACCCGTAACCGAGTCTTTCACAGAAACAGCATTCCGGTAAAATTCGCTCTTTTCGAGGAATGTAAGTCCTTTCATGCCGGAAGCTATCTTCGCCTGATGTACCAGTGTCTTAGTCGGGATACAGCCGATATTGATACACGTACCTCCGTACATTTTATCAGAACGTTCTACAACAGCCACTTTTTGTCCACGTTTCGCGAACTCTGCCGCAAGGGTCTTCCCGCCTTTGCCGAAACCGATAATAATAACATCAAATGCATTCATATCCATATATCTTTAGTTAGTTAGAAATCATCTTATTAACGTCTTTCATTGACACTGCAAAGGTCGCCCCTTTCAGGCAGACTATCAATAACCATTTTACCGGATGAATTAGCAATAATTCCCGACGAGTCTAAATTACTAAATTTTCGACAAAAACGAGAAGATATAGAGATGTAATCTCTTTGTCATTCGCATTTCACCTCAATCCCTTCTCTTTGCATATCTAATTGAATTAAATAACCCATTAAAAAGAACAGATGAAACAAGTTAGATGTTTATCTTCCTGCCTGCTGATGCTATCCATCTCGATAGCTTGCAGCTATGCAGCCAACATTCCTTCCAAAAAAGGAATGACAGTGAAAGGAATTGTGACCGATACGGAAAAGAATCCCATCGCCGGGGTAGTGGTAAATGACGGAGTCCACTTCACCCAAACAGATGAAAAGGGCTGCTATTATCTCCCTTCGGATTTCACCCAGTCGAAGTTTGTATATTTGTCCGTACCGGCAGATTATAAACCGATAGTCCGGAATGCGCTTCCTACCGGATATTACGCTTCGCTGGACCAATCAAAGAAGACGAATCGGCACGACTTCCAACTAGAGAAAAGAACAGCTGCGGACAACGACTTCACGTTCATTGCCATCTCGGACCCGCAAGTGAAAAACCAGAAACAACTGGAACGCTTCCGCGCAGAAACAGTGTCCGATCTGGAAGCGACTTTACGCACGCTCAACGGAAAAGAGGTATACGGTATGGTGTTAGGCGATATCGTAGGAGATGCGATGCAACTGTTTGCACCCTACAAAGATGCGATCTCCGGACTGGGACTGACGATGTATCACACCATCGGAAATCACGACTTCGATCTGAAATACGCCGCACTAAGCAACTCGCAAAATCCGGATGAATGGGGCGAATATGCCTTCGGCGATCACTTCGGACCAACAGACTACTCTTTCAATGCAGGGAAAGCACATATCATTTCCATGAAAGACATCGACTATCATGGGCAGAAGAAATACGAAGAGAACTTCACCCCCGCACAACTTGAGTGGCTGAAAAAAGACCTTAGCTATGTACAACCCGGTTCGCTGGTATTGCTGAACGTACATGCTCCTGTTGCCAACCGTTCTCACAAGGGTGCAGGCAATGCCCGTAATGCCGCCCAACTTTTTGAGATATTAAAAGGATATAAGGTACATATATTCTCCGGACATACGCATTTCTACGAAAACCGCATGGTCACTCCCGATATTTATGAGCATAACATTGGCGCAGCCTGCGGTGCCTGGTGGGCAGGCGATGTGAATCGTTGCGGAGCTCCTAACGGATACCTGTTGGTGAATGTACAAGGGGATGATATCTCATGGCAATATAAAGCTACGGGGCGTCCGCTCGACTATCAGTTTCGTGTATACAGACCGGGAGAGTTCCAGTCGCAGCCGGAATATCTGGTGGTTAATTTATGGGATTATGACCCTGCCTGGACTATCCAATACGATGAGGACGGAATAGAAAAGAAAGGCGTGCTGGAAGCTTTTGATGACGAAGATCAGGATTTCATCACCATGAAGAAAGGAAAAGGAACAGGCTATCATACGCTGCATCTTTTCCGTGTACGCCCATCATCGGACAAGGTAAAGAAGATTACAATCACAGCGACCAACCGTTTCGGACAGAGTTTCCATCAAACTGTTGATCTATAGCTACACTAATGATACAAAACACAGAGGTCAGCCCGTTGATTCAGGCTGACCTCTCATTTTATTCTTATGAATCAATGATTCGGATGAATATCCAGCTTCACCGGTTTAATCATATTCTCCGGTTTCAAGATCGTATCCAGGTCTTCTTTGGAAAGAATGTTATGTTCCAGCACCAGTTCATACACTCCTTTGCCCGTTTCCAGAGCTTCCTTTGCTATCTTTGTAGAATGTTTATAGCCAATTACGGGATTCAGTGCGGTCACTACTCCGATACTGTTGTGTACATCCCGACGGCATTTTTCTTCATTGGCTGTAATACCATCAATACATAAGGTACGCAATGTATCAAAACCGTTCATCAACAAATCCGCAGATTCAAAACAGCATTGTGCCATGACAGGTTCCATCGCATTCAGTTCCATCTGTGCAGCCTCTCCACTCATAGCCACACAAAGGTCGTTTCCTATCACTTTATAAGAGACCTGATTCATGACTTCCGGAATGACAGGATTCACCTTTCCCGGCATAATGGAAGAGCCCGGCTGCATGGCAGGCAGATTGATTTCTCCCAGTCCGCAACGAGGACCGGAAGCCAATAGCCTCAGATCATTACATATCTTATTCATCTTGACAGCTACACGCCGCATGGCCGAAGAATACCCTACCATACAGGAAGTATCAGAAGTAGCGCCTATCAGGTCATCTGCCAGTTTGATATCCAGTCCGGTGATCTTGCGCAGGGCAGCAATACACTTTTCTGCATATTCCGGTTCAGCGGTAATTCCGGTTCCAATGGCTGTCGCCCCCATGTTGACCGTCAGAAAATCCTGTGCGGCAAAATCAAGATTCTTCAGTTCATGTTCCAGAATACTTGCGAATCCATTAAAGGTTTGTCCGAGTGTCATCGGTACGGCATCTTCCAGTTGGGTACGTCCCATCTTGATGATGTGTGCAAACTCCGCTCCTTTCTTTCGGAAAGCCTCGATCAGTGTTGCAAAGTGTTTCACCAATTTAAGATGGGTATAATACAGACCAATGTGAATGGCTGTAGGATACGCGTCATTGGTAGATTGCGAACGGTTGACGTGATCGTTGGGCGAGCAGTATTGATACTCTCCGCGTGCGTGTCCCATCAGTTCCAGTGCACGGTTGGCAATCACTTCATTGGCATTCATGTTGGTGGTGGTTCCAGCTCCTCCCTGAATCATATCTACAGGGAACTGGTCATGATGTTTTCCTTCCAGTATTTCTTTACAAGCCTTCAGTATGGCATCCGTCTGTTCCTCGGTCAGTAACTCCAGTTCACGGTTGGCAACGGCAGCTCCCATTTTAGTGATGGCCAATGCCTGAATAAACAGGGGGTACTCATTCAAATGAAACTTGCTGATGCGAAAGTTTTCAATACCACGGAGTGTCTGTACTCCATACAATGCACTTTCCGGCACTTCACGACTACCTATCAAGTCGCTCTCTGTACGAGTTTTTTTTGATAATTTCTGTTCCATATCGGTTGTTTTATAACAATAACACATTCGTTAGTTGATATAATAACCAGCCAGAGATGTTATTGTTTTAATAAATATGCAAAAACTATTCAATAACTTTTTTGTTGTTTATCTTAGAAACAGAGAAAAAACGAAGATAAATCCTTTATCTTTGTTAGGAACTTATAAAACAACAACCAATGATATTACAATTAGCATTTGTTCTGACAGCCATTATTATTGGCGCACGTTTGGGAGGCATCGGACTCGGTGTCATGGGAGGAGTAGGATTGGGAATACTCACGTTCGTTTTTGGTTTACAACCCACCGCACCACCTATCGACGTTATGTTGATGATTGCCGCCGTCATTTCCGCTGCCTCCTGTATGCAAGCAGCCGGCGGGCTGGACTATATGGTAAAACTGGCAGAACATTTGCTACGCAAAAATCCTTCGCACGTCACACTGCTCAGCCCATTGGTGACTTACCTGTTCACCTTTATTGCCGGAACCGGGCATGTGGCTTATTCCGTATTGCCCGTGATTGCCGAGGTAGCTACCGAAACAAAGATTCGTCCGGAACGTCCGCTCGGTATTGCTGTGATTGCGTCGCAACAGGCTATCACAGCCAGTCCCATCTCTGCCGCTACGGTAGCTTTGCTCGGGTTACTGGCAGGTTTCGACATTACATTATTCGACATTCTTAAAATTACGATTCCCGCCACTATCATCGGAGTATTGGTCGGTGCTTTGTTCTCCATGAAGGTCGGCAAGGAACTGATAGAAGATCCCGAATATCAGAAACGCTTGAAAGAAGGTCTTTTCAATGACAAGAAGATAGAGATTAAAGATGTCAAGAACAAACGTTCCGCCATGCTTTCCGTACTCATCTTTATATTGGCAACTGCTTTTATCGTCCTTTTCGGCTCTTTTGAAGGTATGCGCCCCAGTTTCCTGATCGATGGAGAAATCGTCACGCTCGGTATGTCCTCCATTATCGAGATCGTAATGTTATCGGCAGCCGCTATCATTCTTATAGTAACCAAGACGGATGGAATCAAAGCAACGCAGGGTTCTGTATTCCCTGCCGGGATGCAGGCTGTTATCGCTATCTTCGGTATTGCATGGATGGGTGATACTTTCCTTCAAGGCAATATGGCACAGCTCACTCTCTCCATCGAAGGAATTGTACGGCAGATGCCATGGCTGTTCGGTATTGCGCTGTTCGTCATGTCTATCCTGTTATATAGCCAGGCAGCCACGGTACGGGCATTGATGCCGCTAGGCATCGCATTAGGTATTTCTCCGTATATGCTGATTGCCTTATTCCCCGCAGTGAACGGATATTTCTTTATCCCGAATTACCCGACTGTCGTAGCCGCCATTAATTTCGACCGCACCGGGACAACAAAAATCGGTAAATATGTGTTGAATCATTCGTTTATGATGCCCGGACTGGTATCTACCGTAGTCGCTATTGCTTTAGGACTGCTCTTTATTCAAATATTCTAATATATTATTAACCTAAACTCATTTCAGTTATGAAACAAATTAAGAAATTAGGCCTGGTAGTAGTAACACTACTATTATCCGCAACAATGGCATTTGCCGCAAAACCGAATATCCACATCCTTGCTACCGGAGGAACCATTGCCGGAACAGGAAGCTCGGCTACGGGCACCAGCTATACGGCAGGACAAGTTGCTATCGGTGCATTGCTGGATGCAGTCCCCGAAATCAAAGATATCGCCAATGTAACCGGCGAACAGATTGTGAGAATCGGTTCACAGGACATGAATGACGAAGTCTGGCTGACACTTGCCAAGAAAATCAACGAGTTATTGAAACGACCGGATATCGACGGAATTGTGATCACTCATGGAACGGATACGATGGAAGAAACTGCTTACTTTCTGAATCTGACTGTCAAAAGTGACAAGCCTGTTGTATTGGTAGGTGCCATGCGCCCGTCTACAGCATTAAGTGCCGACGGTCCGTTGAATCTTTATAATGCCGTAGTTACCGCTGCAGCTAAAGAATCAAAAGACAAAGGTGTACTGGTTGCCATGAACGGTCTGATTCTGGGTGCAGAAAGCGTAGTCAAAATGAACACGGTCGATGTACAGACTTTCCAGGCTCCCAACTCCGGTGCATTGGGATATGTACTGAACGGTAAAGTATGCTACAATCAGATCACACTGAAGAAACATACCACCCAATCCGTATTTGATGTCACCAAACTGACTTCATTGCCCAAAGTCGGCATCGTATACAGCTATTCCAATATCGAAGCCGATATGATGACTCCGTTGCTCAACAACGGATACAAAGGAATCATCCATGCAGGAGTCGGAAACGGTAATATTCATAAAAACATATTTCCGTCATTGATAGACGCCCGCAGAAAAGGCATTGTAGTCGTTCGTTCTTCCCGCGTACCGACTGGTCCTACCACCCTCGATGCGGAAGTGGACGACGCCAAGTATCAGTTTGTAGCCTCTCAGGAATTGAATCCGCAAAAGTCACGTGTACTATTGATGCTTGCGTTGACCAAAACCACGGACTGGAAACAAATTCAGGAATACTTTAACGAATACTAAAAACCGGACCGACTTATGAAAAAATTAATGTTTATGCTACTCCTTGCGGGTAGCATACAGGTAGTGTATGCCCAAAAGTTCTCCCCCAACACTCCTCTTTTCGAGGAACTGACAGACGTAAAAAAGAAAACGAATAAGTTCAACTTATACCTGAATATGCAGGGGAGTTTTGACGCCCATTTCCAGAATGGATTTCAGGAAGGTGACTTCAATATGCACCAGCTCCGCATCGAAGCGAAAGGAAATATCAACAACTGGCTTTCTTACCGTTACCGCCAGCGTCTCAACCGTTCGAACGACGGAAACAATATGATAGACAACCTCCCGACCTCCATCGACTGGGCAGGCATCGGTATCAAGCTCAACGATAAGTTCAACCTGTTTGCCGGTAAACAAAGTGCCAACTATGGCGGCTTCGAGTTCGACCTCAACCCGATTGATGTCTATCAATACAGTGATATGATCGATTATATGAGTAACTTCCTGACCGGTCTGAATGCAAGTTATAACATTACTCCCGATCAGCAACTTAATCTGCAGATATTGAACAGCCGCAATAGTTCTTTCGACAACACTTACGGAATCACAGAGGATGCGGAGGGTAATCTCCCCGATCTGAAATCCGGAAAAATGCCGCTGGTCTATACCTTAAACTGGATTGGCAACTTTAATAATGTATTTAAAACCCGCTGGTCGGCCTCTGTGATGAACGAAGCCAAAGATCATAATATGTATTACTATGCCGTAGGAAATGAACTGAATCTCGGAAAGTGGAACGCCTTCGTCGACTTCATGTACTCAAAAGAAGAGATTGACCGTAAAGGGATTATCACAAGTATCGTCGGTCGCCCGGGCGGACACAATACGTTTGATACAGGTTATTTATCCGTAGTAGCCAAGTGCAACTATCGTTTTCTTCCGAAATGGAATGCCTTTGTGAAAGGAATGTATGAAACGGCTTCTGTGACCAAAGCCTCCGAAGGGATAGAAAAAGGAAATTACCGCACCTCTTGGGGATATCTGGCAGGCATCGAATTTTATCCGATGGAAACTAACCTGCATTTCTTCGTGACCTATGTAGGACGTTCTTATGACTTCACCTCCCGTGCCAAAGTGCTGGGACAAGAGAATTACAGTACTAACCGGATTTCGGTAGGATTCATCTGGCAGATGCCGGTCTTTTAATATTGCATGAGAATAAAAAATACCCGATAACTGTGTGAAAGTTATCGGGTATTTTTATATGTTCGGTTTCTTTTTCTAAATCAATACTCTTCCTCGTTAAAAAAGAAATCTTCTTTACTAGGATAATCCGGCCAAATATCTTCGATACTCTCATAGATTTCGCCTTCATCTTCCATCTCTTGCAGATTCTCTATCACTTCAAGAGGAGCACCCGAACGCATAGCGTAATCAATCAATTCGTCCTTGGTTGCCGGCCAGGGAGCATCTTCCAGTTTCGATGCTAATTCCAATGTCCAATACATAATCTTGAGTATTAAAAAGTGAATACTTATTTTCTATTTTTCGGCAAAAGTATAATAAAATCTATCATTTCCAACTATTATCCCAGAATATTTCACTATTTTGTTCATCAAAATTAATTTTTCGGGATAAAACAAACAAATAATCTGATAATCTGTTGACAAAAGCTAACACTTCAGGAGAAATTGTACAAGTTTCGGACAGAGTCAGAATGCGACGTTCGGCTCTCCGGCAAATCGTACGGCACACATGACAAACAGCCGCTCCACGGCTGCCTCCGGGTATGATAAAGGCACAAAGTTCGGGCAGCTGTTCGTCCAGCTTATCAATCTCACGTTCGATGCGTTCCACATTTTCCGGAGTAAGGATACTGGCGGCTTTCAGTTGTGTTTTTTCCTGATCAGTTGCCAGATGTGAACCGATAGAGAATAGCTTATGCTGTATACTCAGGATAAAATCCCGGTCTGCCTCATCCAGCAAATACGTATTCAGCCATCCCAGATGGGAATTAAGTTCGTCAATTGTTCCGTATGCTTCCAAACGAATATGGGTCTTCGGAACGCGGCTTCCGCCGACAAGACTGGTAGTTCCTTTGTCACCGGTCTTTGTATATACAAGGCTTTTTTTCATAAACGTCTATTTTTCATCATTACTATATATAAGATTAACGTATAAAGGTGATCAGAAGTTGACGATATAGTGCTGTTTAATCTTTGTTGTATCAAAAAAAAGCAAACCTACATCATACAAGTCAAAAGTGATTCCCACCCGCTCATCATTCTGTAACTGTTTCCAAAGATTTTTCATTGCCTTTGAATGGCAGATCCCATGAACGACAAACAAACTATTCGGAGTAGTCCGACGGGAACAGATGTTAAAAACTTCTTCCAGCAAAGCCGGATTCCGATAGTCATTCAGATACAGAAAGTCTACCGGAGTACCGGCATCTAAAAAGAGCTCTGATAAGTCGGAAGCAAAAAGATACCCGGCAGAAGGTTTGGCTGATTGTAAATATAAGGAGGCTGCCGAAGGCTGTCCTACTTCTATGATAGTGGCCGGTTGCACTTTATTCACCAGGCGGAACAACAGACGGTTGATTCTTGGTATTCCTTTCTCCCACCCCTGTGTTGTGATTCGCTTTTTCTGTTCCACCTTCAGCAGGTCGTATGCATAATAAGGCATCTTCTCATAAATCACGTCCGTGATCAGACTGAAAGCAAAAGGAGAGTGCACACCATATCCACAACGGTAGCGGAAACGGGAGAGCCAGATAAAAGGTCTTTTTAGGTAATACAGAAGATTCATAAACCAGTCTTTCATTTTTTTGTTCGTGACGCAAAGATATATTATTTTATTGAAAAAAGGGCCGGCTCCCGCGGTGGACCGACCCTTTTAATCATTTATTTCAAGTAACTACTGCAGTCTGAATACTACAGGTACAGTATATTTTACTCGAACTTTCTTACCGTTCTGCACTCCAGGCTTCCACTTAGGCATTCCACTTATCACACGGATAGCTTCTTTATCCAAATAAGCATCTACCCCTCGTACAACTGTCGGACTAGTAATCGATCCGTCTTTGTCTACGACAAACTGAACAATTACACGTCCTTGTGAGCCCATCTCCTGAGACATTGTCGGATATTTGATATGAGTACTCAAATATTTCAGCAATTCAGCTGAACCACCGGGAAATTCGGGCATGACTTCAACACTTACGTGAATAACGTCTTCCACCACTTCTTCTGTTTCCACAACCGGCGGTATCCAAACAACCTTGTAAGGTTCATTCACATTGTCCGGCACTACTGAAACGTTATCCGTCACCTCTTCGGTATCATCTACTATTTCGATCCATTCGGATTGCTTGATTTCCGGTGGAGGAGGCGGTTCCAGTTTTTCTTCCGGGAATGTAATTGGAACGAGCTCCGTTACAAAGATGGATTCATCATCAGATGATACTGCCGCAACTCTTACATCATGCTGTGTCCATTCGAACGATACGAACATGAAAGCAAGCGCAACAACCAAACCCATCAACAACCAAGAACCTCTTTGATTCTCAATTGCAGCCTTTTTTGATTTTTTGGCTTCCATAAAAAATGTGTTTAAGTAATTAATAATAGAAAATATATAGTATATATACTACTTTTCGTTTTCTGTCTTAAGCATTACTTAAAGTGCTCTCTAGCTGCAATAAATATAGTATTTTTATAGATAGGATGTAACTTTAGTTCTTGTTTATTTTATTCTTTTTCCTTCTTTTGGATAAAATTTATGAATTAGCATTCAATTCCGCCATTCTACTTTCACAAGCAGAATCTGTCTTGCAACTCTTTTTTATATTTCCTGGAAACAAATAACTCTGTCACGTTATCAAAAGGCGGATAAAGCATACATTTATTATCCTTTATAATCATCAAATAATCGATATTAATAATATATGATTGATGTATCTGAACAAAACAAGGCGAATATTTGATTATCTGTTCAGCAGTCATTCCACGCCGTAACACCACTGGCAATTGAGTGCTAAGTATCACCTCCCATTGCTTGCGTTCGGCACAATAACGAAAAAACACAACCTCAGCCGGATGCAAGGCACGCATATCATTAGTCGGTGTAAACACTATGAATGTTTGCCCCATATACAAAGATGCTCCTATTGGCAATGACCTTTTTTGTTCCGCTTCTACTTGTGTTATAAAGCGTGTAAGAATGTACTCCAGTTCCTGTTCCTTGAATGGTTTCAACAAATAATCGAACACCGATTCTCTAATAGCATGTATCATATACTTTTCATAAGCCGTATAGAAAACCACCCGTATATTCCATGAAATACTGTCGCGCAGACCATGCAACAAATCTAAACCTGCTGTATCCGACATTTCCACATCCAAAAACAACAAATCCGGTTGTATCTTAACTATAAGTTTCTTTCCCTGCTTATCATTTCGCGCAGTTCCTTCTATAGAGAAGCGTGGATTCTTTTTCAATGCATCACTCAACTTCCCAATAGCCACTTCATCGTCATCAACTATAACTACTTTATACTTATTCATATCTTCTGTGTTTTCTTCTGGTGGATATTCCCATAATATTATATCCAGTTACTATTTCATCAAGTGAGGATGCGGTGTACGAGGCACCTGCCTGGCTTTTTCTCTTATACCATATTGATCCGAAGTTTTAAACGAATTAAAATCTCGCAACGGATCATAATTTATATCCTTTGCAAAGAACTCTTCTATTACAAATGGCTTACCAGCTATTGTTTTAATTCTCTCTACAATCAGCTGACGCGATATTGTATTGAAATATAGACGGTTATCATCCATACAACTTATAATTTCAGAGTGCCAGATACCACTCTTATAGCCCATCCCTCCTTCGAAAAAGCCTGTGCGGGGATACCGGGAATCATTCAGCAAGTGCTTCCAATAGACGCTACCCTTAGTATTATTAAAATCTGTCGTAAGGTTCAGACCAAGGGGAACCTCCCATGCCTGGCTTTCTATTGACTCAGCTGTATAGTTTGGGCTATCGTTATAATGATATTCATCTAATAGTTTACCAAAGCCATGTCCTCCGCCTTCATGTACAAAAACATTTTTCCAGTCACCAGTACTTATACCAATACTAGAATTTCCAGACCATTGAAGATTCCCTTCTGTCAGCGGAATAATAGCGTAACTTAATCCGTTATTCCATATCCAACATATACCTCCATAGCGTGAATCATTAACTAAAAGAAAAACAGGAACTTTATCAATAGACGTTTTATTCTCTATGATATCCGGACAGGTAGAACTCACGAAATCGAAAATCTCATTATAATCTTTTACTTGCATGTCCGAGTAATTGTTTCCCCAACTTGTTTTAAAATAGGTGTTTCTCATTTTTCCCGTATCCGTATTTCCCGCACCAGTTTCTTCTGAAACAGTAGGAAGGATATAAACATTGAAATATTCACGATATGATTTATATGGCTCTACAGAGAATAAACAGTTTAAAGCTTCACGTGCACTACTTTCAAACAAGCCATTAGGCGCTAATTCATTGGTAGTAAATCCATCACCTGTTACAACCAGAGTTACCGGATGGTTTTCCCTCATTTTTTGATATACAATAACATCTCCTGTCGAATAGGTTTCAGGAGAATAAAGGCTGCCTTGTGTCACATTGACGCTTTCCCAGCTAGCTACACTAACGCCATTCAATGTAACCTGCCTGTCTCCCAAAACAGTAAGATGCATAATATAATGTACTCTAGAATCAAAAGTTTGGTCTAGTTTTATAAAAAAAGGACTCTCATTAACCTTCAATTCTATGGCTTGTTCATCAGAAAGATGCTGAGGCGGAATTAAAAGTGAAAATCGCCTTGAACTGTTATCAGAGGTTTCCTCTTTTAATTTCATAGCTTCAATACTCGTTACGGTTCCATGAGTACTTACCGCACCATTTTCCAAATTTAATGAACATTGGTTGCACGCTTTCAGATATATATTGGAACAAACATCTGATATCCCATTGGCATAATCCACTTGAAATGTAACTTGTGACATTAAGTGAGAAAAATGAATATCAACCGCTGCTTCAGATATAATGTATTCCTGTTCGGCAAATAACAAATCGCTTTCTTTCTGTTTATTCGCATTATTTTGCAGAGTTGCAACTTCAAATGGCAGAACAGCGTTTTCTAATGGCTGTATAAATGGATAATAAGCTACCATCCTCATTTTCTGACCTTTATTCTCAGCAGGAAATGAAAACCGCTTACCGAGTGACCATTGATTGCCGTCAAAAATACAAGCTTGATTATATAAATAGCTGTCAGGAGAGAGCTGACTACCTTGTTCTGTTAAAAATACTCCGATAATATCTCCTGTATTAAAAGAAATACTTGAATCTTGTGGTTTTCCATCAGTTGACTGAAATCCATTAGATATAGATTGACTGATTTCAAAGTATATTCTTTCTTCTTCGTGTTCTGTAGAACAAGCTGCCAGAACAAGCAGCATTACTAAGGTACGTAAGCCAGATAAAGCAATGCGTTTCATATATCATTCATTTTATTGGACAGTTGATAAATCTATTGTTATCTTATACTCCTTTCCACTTTCTAATATAAGAGGCTCTTGCAATTGATAATGGTAAAAACGACCTTTATATTTGAAATTAATCCACTGTCCGACCGGAACGCTTTGCGGAATGATTATAGCCTCAGCTGTTTGCCTATTTTCGTCATAATACATTTGAATAACCTGTGGTGATATACTTGACTCATAGCTCACTTCTCCGGTAACTAGATTAACGATAGCTCTATTATAGACATTGGTCACTTGTACCCCATTCTTCATATCACTGTTTGTGATAGAAGTAGTATTTATGAATGAAACAGTTAATTTACTGAACAAGTGATTGAATAATAAAGGAATCCCTCCATTATACTTCTCATAAATAATATCTGTAGTAGAAGCCCATAAGAAATCACTTTGTCTTAATAATTTCCGATTACTTTGATCATTCGGAAGCTGAAAGTAAACGTTTGTGAAGTCTTTATCTAACGTACTGCTAGCATAGGGATAATATCCTATCCCCATAAGTGTATAGGGGACTTTTTGCCAATACAGTTGCATCTCAGAATCCCAGCCAACACTTCCATTATATTCAACGGGAATATTACTTACCCAACATTCGCTACCATATTTCCACTTTGCAGCTTTGTTCTGATCAAATAGGAAAATTCCAATTTTATCTCCTTCTTCAAATCCTCGTTCCATAGTCGAACGCGTGGATACACTAACAGCAGGAAGAAAGGTTATTATTTCTTTATCGCATTTATCAACTTCTTCACTACTACACGAATGGAATAAAAACGATAGAATAACAATCAGAGTTTGTAAGTATATAACCGTTTTCATAATTATTAGATCTAAAATAAAGAGGAACAAGCCTTAATCTTATAAGGCTTGTTCCTGAAAACATTATTTATTAATTAACGAATACGAGTAATAGTTGCTCCTTTAAACAAGGTGTTTTCATTTACAATCATACCGATATGAGCAATGCCTTTTGCTGTATTCCTATTACTTTCGTTTATTCTCATTACGCCATTGGCCTTAGGTTCCCAATGATAGTTATTAATAGTACCACCTAATTCTCCGCTCTGTCCAACTCCCCATGTAACAGTTTGAAGTTTTGTTATACTAGATGTTCTAGCACGAGTCCATCCCCCCGATTGTAAAATTGGATCAAAGTCAGCATTAGGTCTTTCTTTTATATTTTTAGAGAAATACCAAGCAACTAAACCGTCTGAAGAGTTATAGTAATTTGAAGAGTATTCTAAAATCCATTGATAATATTTAGTGGCATACGCACCGATAGTTGTATACCAAGACCATTCACTAGTTGTATATGTAACATTGCTTACATACGCCTCTGGCTGGTTAGTTCCAGACTTCGTCGTGATTTCTTTCCTTATAAGTTCCCCTCGTTCACCGTCCTTATTAAATCCTAAGAGGAACAAAACGTGTTTGGTTTGAGGCTCCAGACCATAGAACGAAATTACATAATTATCATTAGGTGTACAGCGGTTTTCATCTGTCTTCATAACATCTATTATTTCTTCATCTGTATATCTTTCAATGAATGAAGCTTCAAACACCACAGCATAGAAATATGTTACATTACTACCATACTCAAAGTCTGTAGCAAAACAATCGCTCAACACAACAACCGTTTGGGCTGTCACATTACTTCCTGCTGCCAAGCCGGCTTTCTGAATAATTTTCACTGATTGAGAAGAGCCACCTGACGAGGATATATTAAGTGTAACATCCCGATCAGCAGGTGAGTTATTAAAACTGTTTGCTGATACTTTAATAGCAGCATTTCCTACACCATTTGTTGAAGATACAGTCAGCCATTCAGGCACTCCACTAATACTCCAAGAAGTATTACATGTGATATTGAATGTTTGTTCTTTTCCTGCTTCTGCAAGATTAATTTCTTTCACATCAACAGATAGAGATACAGAAACTCCTTGCTGCACTACGGATACAGGTTCAGAAATTTCGCCTCCTTCGCTTTGCACTATAAGTGTACATTTACGTTCATCTATATCTTTACTCTCTTGTGCTGTTAATACCACAGAAGCATTTCCTTTGCCCGATGAACTGGATAGAGACAACCATCCTGAAGCTCCGGTTATAAGCCATGAGGTATTACTTTGGATTTTCAGTACTTGTGAATCTCCGTCCGAAGAAAGTGTAAACGTATTAGGAGACACAGTCAATAATGTTTCCGCTTCATCGTCATCACTACCTCCGCAACTTGCTATAACAAGCGCAAGAATGAATGTTAGCAAATAATTTCGTTTCATATGTTCATTGTTTGTGTATGTAGTCCCCAATCATACCGTTTTAATGTAATTGTATTCGATTTATATAAGAAAACGCATAGGGACTATACTAAATATCCATTCATAAAGAGCAATTTCATCTTTTATGAGAGTAATAGATATTAGTATTTGCTGTTTCATATACAAATATTGTTATGAGTTAATTTTATTATAAATATCTTAGAACATAATTGAAGAGTAGCTTCCAAATGAGATGTAGTCTTCATTATATTGTTCGTTACAACTACACAGTATGATAAACAGACATAGAAAAATACGATATTTTTTCATGTTTTGAATGTGTATATAGATTAATTACTATTAGCAAAGATAAGAAACCGGACAAAATAAAAAAAACACAATAACCGAGAAATATGATTATCCGGTCGTTTCGAACGACTAATTGAATGAAATTCGTGCTTAAACGGGCAATAAATTATATTAATATATAACATAAGATATGATTTCAGATACTCTCGGACAGATTACCACTTTCACATCTAGATATTGGTAGAAATCACTTATATATTTCAAACTTAATACAGTTTTAGAACACAATATAAACAGCATTTTAGGTTTCAGTCAGCAAAACATAAAACAAAAATATACAGCATAGCATTATATTTTGCAGTATAGATCGTATTATCGCATTTTAGTTCAACGCCTATTTTTCACCATTTTTTTATTCACTTTTTTATTTATTACTTTGCATATATTGTTATGTGATTATCTAATACCGACAATCTCACATACTTAATAAAAAGCACTAATTAAGACAAACTAATAAATTATGCATGGAGAGACTACCTCTGTAAGAAAAGATATCTTTCCATTTAATCTATAAGCTTTATGTTAGACACAGGACAAGTTATAGCAGATAGATACGAACTACTCAAACAATTAGGAAGAGGTGGTTTTTCAGAAGTTTGGTTAGCACTGGATAAACTCACAGATGTTAAAGTAGCCATTAAAATATATGCGCCGGGTATGGGGCTTGACGATGCCGGGATTTCTCTCTTTACACAAGAATTTTCTTTAGTATTTGATATTAATCATACCAATTTATTACATCCTACTTACTATGATTGTTGGGAGCGAATGCCATATCTGATTCTGCCCTTCTGCAAAAACGGGTCTATATTCAAATACCTCACTGACAATAATCGAATCACAGAAACCGAAAGTTGGCATCTACTTCATGATGTTGCCGAAGGACTAGCCTATCTTCATGCAAAGCTTCCTCCTGTTATTCATCAAGATATAAAACCGGATAATATTTTAATTAATGATGAAAACGGGTATATGATAACCGATTTCGGGATCAGTACACGAATTAGAAGCACATTACGTAGAAATCAAGGGCAAGAACTTAGTGGAGGCACATTAGCTTACATGGGACCCGAACGTTTCGGTCCATCCCCTACCCCTATTATGGCAAGTGACATCTGGTCATTAGGGGCGACAATGTACGAACTGCTAACGGGGTTACCTCCTTATGGTGATCATGGAGGTCTGTTGCAGAAAAACGGTGCCGATATTCCACTTATCAATAATGAGGAGTATTCACAAGAGCTTAAGGAGATCGTTTATAAATGTCTTGCTCTAAACACATGGGACAGACCTACTGCCAGACAAATCGCTGATTATGCCTTCCAGCATATCAATGGTAACTCGGTGCCTCTCAATATACAAAGTTCACAACAAACGACCTCTGATCTTTCATCAAAAGATGAGATAAATGAAATTCAAACTCCAGAAGGGCAAGAAAATCTTTCATTTGAATTAAAGGATAATCATGAGCCCTCATCCATTCATTCTGATGCAGAATTTCCTGTTATGCAATCATCCGATATAAAAAAGAGAGTTTCTACGCTGTTTAAAAGAGAGCATCGCAAACTCATTATTATTGCGGCTATTATAATTATATGTGCAACCATTGTTACCATCTATCTGGCAACAAGTGGGAAAGAGCCTACACCAAAGCCAAAACAAGAAATAGCTTCAAAAACCAATGCTAACGATAGCATATGCTCGGCAATCATTCTAGAAGGCGATAATTACAAAAGTCTAGGTAACATTTTCCGATATACTATTGATACTTTAAGACAAAATAACGACTCCGTTTTTGAAGATTTCTATATAAATGCTATCAAGAAGTATCGTGAGGTAAATCTTTATAAAGATTCAGTTTTTATTTCTAAGGAAGGATACATGGATCTTGCAGAAAATCAAATAAAGCAAGTGGAAATTATATTAGATTCTGCATACCATATGTTCACAGGAAAGGCAGATACCATGAGAATGTTTGAGCAAATAGAAGCAGCTGAGGCTTTCGAAAATCGTGCAAAGAAAATAGAACCATATATAAACATAGACAACAATAACAATGAAGAAATGCATTAAGTTACTAATTCTAGTCTTCGCTCTTGCTATGCCAATAAGTACATGGGGGCAGTGTGCCGCCATTTACAAAAAAGGGGAGACAAGCATGAAAAAAGGAAGATACAGGGAAGCTATCAAGTCCTTTAAAGCAGCAATGAAATGCGACAGCAAACTGGAGCAGGATTGCAAAAGTAAGATTAAGGAATGCGAGGAGAAACTCAAACCGGCTCCCAAGTCCACTCCTGCCCCTGTCATCGAAGTTACCAGACTTGCCATTACCCCAGATTCTGTAAGATTTGGCTACGAGACGACAAAAGCCGAATACATCAAAGTAGATAGTGCTCCGGAAGAATGGACGGCAACTTCAGATTCAAACTGGTGTAAAGTGATTCCTCATGGAAAAAACTTATCTGTAAGTTGTGAAATAAACCAACTGACTTCTGAACGTAAAGCCACTGTTACCATTAGCAACGGGAAAATGGAAGAAACAGTCAAGGTCGTTCAAAGTGGTCAAAAAGAATTCATCAATATAGCATTGGACAAATTGGAGTTCGGTTCCAAAGGCGAAATTAAAGAATTACCAATAAAGACGAATACAGAATGGGAAGTAATAAATATTCCAAGTTGGTGCGAAGTCATAGCAAAGGACAGTGACAAACTGATTCTAAAAGTTGGTAAAACCAAAAAAGCCAAAGAAGGAACTTTGATACTAAAGACGAAAGGAGGAGAAATTTCTTCCGCCATCCTCTCACAGAAAAAAGGAGGTATATTTTAAGATGATTAGAGATGACTATACATGAATCGTCATCTTAGGCGTCGACTTATTTATACTTTAAGTGGTTCAACAATTAAAATAAGTTCTTATGAGATGTATGAATTGTGGTTGGGACAATCTATCTGATACAACGGTCTGTCTAAAATGTGGACAACTATTGAGTATTTCGACTGGTTACGCCAACAATCAAAATGATTTTGTGTCAAGAGAAGGTTATGGAGAAGCCATCCCCAAACCCACAGTGCTAAATGCAAATCCTAATAGAGAAAAGTGCAGAAAAACTGTTGTATTCCCCACTTTGAATGAGCCCGATACCCATTCTGCTATCACACAGCCTGCTACAGAATGCCCGAACTGCAGTTATCCGATAGTAGGTGAATTTACAAGCTGCCCTTGCTGTGGGACACCTCTGGAAAGAGCCGATAATTCCGCAGACGACGAACATAAAAAAATGGAAGAAAAAACATCTTTCTTGCCGGAAGATAAAATGAATTGTCAGGAATGCGGAAAAGAGATAGATATTACCTGCTCATTTTGCCCGCATTGTGGTGTCCGTGTACATCGTCCCACTATCCGACGACAGATAAAAAATATAGCAGAAACAGAACCGGAAGATATTACACCTCATTGTTCTTTAACCATCATTCCGGAAGAGAATGAGAACATTCCTTCAGAAAAAATGGAATATGAAGGAAAATCGATCATTTTGAACCGGGAAAATACAGAAGTATCCAACCGGACTATCACCTCAAAGGAACAAGCAGAAATAGTTTTCGAAGATGGGCATTGGTATCTGCTCGACCGGAGTGAACTAAGAACAACCTTTATTCAGGCAAACAGAAAAATAGAGATCATACCTGATGATATTATCGTATTAGGTGACCGAAGATTTAAATTTGAAAGTGATTTATTGTGACCAACCAATCTGTCGATAGATGTGATTATAATGTAGGAGAATACATCGATAACCGTTATCGGGTTTCCAAAACATTAGGCGAAGGTTCTTTCGGTAAAGTATACCGAGTTACGGACAATGCAGGTAAGGACTATGCGCTGAAACTATTAAGACTTTGGGAGGTTCCACCCGAAATACGGAAACCATTGACAGATCGTTTCGAAATGGAATTCAAAACAGGGCAGATAGACTGTGAATACTTGGTGAGTTCTATAGACTATGGTACGGTTGGAGGCAATCCCTATATCGTCATGGAGTATTGCCCGGGAGGAGATCTGACACCCTATTTAGGCTCTCAAAACAGTAAAATCCCTTTGATTTGCCAACAAATCCTTCTTGGCCTACATTCTTTACACATCAGAGGAAAAGTCCACCGTGACTTAAAACCGGAGAATGTTCTTTTTAAGAGCAATGGAGTAGCTGCACTGACAGACTTCGGTATAGCGGGCGATAGAAATAAACGTATGACGGAACGTAACATTTTCGGCAAGCCCAATCAAATATTCGGAACTTATGCCTATATGCCCCCCGAACAAGTGAACCGTATGCGAGGTGAAGCCACAGTTTTACCTACTACAGATATTTTTTCTTTTGGAGTATTGGCCTTCCAACTTTTGACCGGTAGCCTGCCCTTTGGTGAATTAACCAGTCATAATGAATTGGCTCTATACCAAAAACGAGGAAAAGATGGAGACTGGAACCGCCGGAAGTTAGTACAGATAAAAAACGGGAAAGAATGGGATCGACTTTTTTCAGGGTGTCTGAATCCCGATTTTAAAAACCGCTTTCAATCCGTCAAGGAAGTTTTGAAATATCTGCCGGAGACCCAACAGGTCCCTATGGAAAGGGGATATTGCCCACCACAAACTGTCCAAGGTTTTTGCATGCGTATCATGCATGGCGAAGAATATGGAAAGCTTTATCAACTAAGCGAATTTGCCACACATGGTTGCAGAATACTTACTATCGGCAGAGAGCCTGATAATCTGCTGCCTGTAACAGAGCGGCAAAGTACTTATGTATCACGCCATCATTGTACACTGGAAACGACACCTTCCGGTGACCATTGGATTATTCGGGACGGACAATGGCAAAAAGAGCAAAAAGTATGGCAGGAGTCCAGCAACGGCACTTATGTCAATTCTGCACAAGTCACCCAACAAGGTTACAGGCTAAAGGTTGGCGATATCATATCTATTGGAGACGTAAAAATGAGATTTGAAAACTATTAACTATATATTAAGTAGTATGGATACACAAAATTACAAACGTACCCTAGCCGGCTCAGTAGGTGCCGGTATGGGAGCATTGATGGGTGCCTCAGGCAGAACTTACTTCATTCTGGAGCATAAGACTCCATCAAAGTATCATCAGGCAGGCGAATCTCAAAAAATCATTGTCGATCAAGTAGAGCTGGGTAGAGATGCCTCCTGCCAAGTACGCTTTGATGAAAGTTTCGAAACAGTGAGCCGCAAACACGCTGCAATTGTACGTGATGGTGAAAATTGGAAACTAATTCATCTCTCACACTCCAATCCGACATTAGTAAACGGACATCCGATTAATGGTTCTTACTATTTACAAACCGGAGATGAGATACAATTATCTGTAGGAGGACCACGCTTGGGATTTATAGTTCCACAAGGGCGCCAAGCGTTAACTTCCAGTATCGGTTTGACAGAAAGAATGAGTCTTTTCCGTAAGCAAGCCTTACGCCCCTACAAAACGGCATTAACTATTATGGGGATTGTTTTCGTATTGGCTGTTGCCGGTCTGGCTGCATGGAATTATAGTTTGGGGGTAAAAAATGACTTACTGGCTCAGAAAACAGAACAACAAGAAGTTCAACTAAGAGGGTATCAGAACCAGTTGGATTCACTAGGAACTGAACGTGCGGCTTTAGAAACACAACAACGGGAACTAGAAGCTAAATTACGAACTAGCGATGGAAATACAGAAGCATTAAAGTCACAGCTAGCTAATGTAAATAATCAATTAGGCAATGTAAATGCCAGTTTCTATAAAGTAAAATCTGATTTGGACAATCTTTCAAGTACCATAGCTGCCGAAAATGCAACAGAAGAAGTAGAAGAAGCCAGTTATAAGCCACAGACAACTCAACAGGCGAGGACTCATCAAGATAATGTAGAGTCCGATGTGGTAGAAGAACAAGATCATAATGCTTCGGGAGATCTGAAAGATTATTACGATCATATCTATACAATCAAAGTTGACCATATTGAAATCGAATATAATGGCACAAAATTCGATCCGGGCATACAAGTATCAGATATTATTTGCGGAACCGGTTTTATGCTATCTGACGGAACATTTGTTACAGACAGACAAAACGTTGAGCCATGGATTTTCTCTAATACCGAATGGAAAGATTCATGGCGTAGACTACTGGCCATATACAGAGGAGCCGGATGTAACATAATATTACATTATCGTGCTTATAGCACCAAGGGAACAGGAAAACCTTTAACATTCACAAATGCAGACTTTAGCAGAAACCAATTATATGACACCACATTTACTGAAATAGAGGTGGAAAAGTCAATCAGGGTACAACTAAGAGAGCATGGTATAAAGCTAGCTTATAAACGTAGAAACTATGTACAAGTCAGTATAGTGACTCCTGCTGCCTATAGCTGGGCATATATTAGAGGTAAAGGTACTTTCGGCGAAGGTCTTCCTTTTGATACAACAGCAGCAAACAACATGAATGGAGGAACTGAAATACAGATGGTAGGCTATGCAGGTTATGCTGACATTCATAATCTAACTCCGGCACACTTCAACGACCACACTAATATTTCTGATACAAAATACCGAACTATCGTATTACAAAACCGCGTGGCGGAACCTGGATATTATGGTTCTCCAGCATTCCTTCTGGAAAATGGAACATATCAGGTAATCGGCTTCATGGTAGGTAGTATAGAGGGCAAAGACCGTTTAGTTCCAATAGGAAATATAAAATAAGAATTATGTCTGAGATAAAAATTAAATTAGCGGCAGGCACTGATGTTGGTTTAGTCAGGAAAAACAACGAAGACAACTTTGTAGTAAACCGGGATTTAAGCCAATCGGAATGGATCATTCCTCAATCTTCCGAAACCATTCCTTTAGGTAAGTATGGCACTTTACTGGTAGTAGCCGACGGAATGGGTGGTACTAACGCCGGAGAGGTTGCATCCGCCATTGCCATTGAGACGGTACAAAACGCATTTACGCCAGAAAAGCTGGAAAACATCGTAACACTCGAAGATGAGATGGTCACAGAAGAAGCTATTGAAGAATTCTTGACCAAGACAGTCAAAGCCGCTGATTTAAATATTGTCAATGCAAGTAAAGAAGATAGTAGTACCCAAGGCATGGGTACTACTATTGTCATTGCCTGGATATTAAATGAAAAAGCCTATATTTGTTGGTGCGGTGATAGTCGCTGCTATGTTTTCAATGCCAATTCGGGATTCTGCCGTCTATCCAAGGACCACTCCTACGTACAAGACTTGGTCGATCAAGGAAAACTGGATCCGGAGAATGCTTTTGACCACCCTTACAACAATGTCATAACTCGTTGTTTAGGTGATCCGACCAATCGTTCCAATCCCGATTTCCGCTCTTACAATCTAAAGGACGATGACATTTTTCTGCTTTGCAGCGATGGTCTATGCGGTTTGTGCCACGACGAAGAGATTATGCAAATCATCGAGGAAAATCAAAATGATTTGGTGGTCTGTAAAGACCAACTGATAGAAGCCGCTCTTGCTGTCGGCGGATATGACAATGTAACGATAGTACTTTGTCATATTATCCAGAAAGAGACGGACGAGCCCAAAGCTAATCTGAACAACACTGTATTCAGCAAACCGAATAACCATAAATTCCGGAAAATAGTTCTATTACTTTTTGTCTTAGCCCTGTTACTGGGAGGTTATCTTTATAAAAACCCACAGCTATCCGCAAAGTGGAAAGCTAAGATTTTTCCGACGGATACAGTCATTGTTACAGAAACAGATACCTCAACAATCTCTCCTCAACCAGATTGACAAACAAAATACATGCAGTTCAACAGTGGTGACATATTTGCTGAACACTATCAGCTGGAGAAAAAATTAGGCACAGGAAGCTTCGGAGAAGTCTGGTTAGCCCGAAACACATTGGCAGATGTAGAAGTTGCCATAAAGTTTTATGGCCTGTTGGATGATAACGGCATAAAAGACTTTCGGGAAGAGTTCAAACTTGCCTATAAATTACATCATCCCAACTTATTACATCTTAATCATTTTGATGTATTTGAAAGATGTCCGTTTCTGATAATGCCTTACTGTTCTAATGGTTCCTCCGCTACCTTGATCGGCAAAATGTCCGAAAAGCAAATCTGGCATTTCATACGCGACGTATCATGTGGACTCATGTTCTTGCACAGTCAAAACCCGCCAATCATCCATCAAGATATAAAGCCCGATAATATTCTAATCGGTGATGATGGTAAATTTATCATTTCCGACTTCGGCATTAGCCGCAAATTAGAGCATACATTCCGTAAAAGCACTAACAAAGTAAAAAGTTCCGGAACACTTGCTTATATGGGACCGGAACACTTTTCTGAGAAACCATTTATTGCAGGTACCAGCGACATATGGTCTTTAGGCATGAGTATTTACGAATTGCTGACCGGTCACATTTTATGGGAAGGTATGGGTGGTTGTATCCAACTGAATGGTGCACGTATCCCAGCCTTAGATAACGGCTATTCTCCCCAACTGGACCAGTTTCTTCATGCATGCCTCTCGCTTAACACATGGGATCGTCCCACTGCTCAGCAAGCTTATAACTATGCTAACTCTATGCTAAGGCAAGAAGTAAATCATCCGCACTCACCATCAGCGGTACATGCTTCAACACCTCCACTCCCACCAGCGCCATCACGTTTACAAAAAAGAATTCGTCTCTCCACTATAAACAAACGCATGGCAGGATGGATTATTATTGGCATATTATTCCTATTCATGCTGATCAAAGGAGTTTCCGCATTCTTCGGAAGTATTGAGGAAGAGCGCAGATATAACGCCTGCCGGACAACAGAGGATTTCCGACATTTCCTGAATCGTTATCCTGCCTCATCTCATGCAGAGTTTGTAAAACAGAAAATTTGTATGCTGGTAGAAGACAGCATTAAAAAAGAAATAAAAAAGAATAGAGTAATCGCACCAGTAAGTGTAGATACTATAGAACCGGAACAACCTAAAAAGGAAGAAATAGTAGTAAAGCATCCTTCTTGGTCACGTCCAAAGCCTAAAGTAGAAATAGTTTACCCCGCTCCTGACACAAAAAAAGCCAAAAGAAAAGATGAAGAACGCATGTTCCTCAATTGTCAGACCATAACCGATTATGAGAAATATCTGCGACAATATCCCAAAGGAAAGTTCGCTTATAAAGCCAAAAGGGCAATTCAACAAATAGAGTCCGGAATGATGGAGAGTCATCCGACACAGGAAATACACGTCAAAAAAAGCACCAGAGTAAGTTTCGGGCTATAACCACTAACTTCAATAGATAGATTATTTTCTCATTTTTCTCTATCACCTATCACCCGTCACTCCACATACAGTTATTCATCGCACTTGCAGACAAGATGACAGGTTATCCGAACCTATCACCACATCTATCACCTATCACCACTTGTATCATCCAAAACATTAATACTTATCACCTAGAGTATTGGTAGATAAGTTCCACTCTATTAGAACTAAACTTACTTTACTCTAATAGATAACTTCCTTTCTGCCTATTGCAAACTACAAACGTAAGCTCTGTTTTTATAAACACAAGCTTCATTTATAAAAACAAAGGTTTCATTTATATAATTGAAACTTGCGTTTATAGTTTGTAAGCGAACAAAAACAACTTTACTATTAGAGGAAAGGAACTTTTCTATTAATAGACTACACACAAATCTATAATAGACAACGAACCAACCGGTATACAAAAAACTTTAAGAAATGTACAACACAAACATTTGTAAAGCCGAATAATAAAGCGTACCTTTACATGCCTTCCGGAAGAAAGACATTAACAATAACAAATTCAATAATTAGATCATTTTACAGACACATTCATTATGAAACTTACTTTGATGCGGGACAACGGAGGGACACCAACCATGCGAACGTTGGACATAAACCTACAAATAGAAGCGATGAAGCATGAGACGAAAGCCCAACCGATCAGCAATCTACGGACAAGCATACGTTACGCATCACCGGACGCCAAGCTGGACGACGCCAAGAAATTGGCAAAAGTCATCCCGGCTGCAGCTTTTCGCAAAACGGCCAACGGCATACAGATGACCGCATACAACGGAATCATACAAATAGAAGTCAATCATCTGGCAAACTTGATGGAAGTGAACCGGGTGAAGCAGGAAGCGGAAGAGCTTTCGCAGACTTATCTTGCTTTCATGGGTTCCAGCGGACATTCCGTAAAAATATGGGTACGGTTCACACGACCGGACAAATCACTTCCCAAAAACCGGGAAGAAGCGGAAATCTTTCAAGCGCATGCCTATAGAAAAGCTGTCAGCTTATACCAGCCGATACTCTCCTATTCCATTGAATTGAAAAATCCGGCATTAGAGCAATTTTGCCGGCAAACATACGACCCGGAACTTTATTACAATCCCGACTCCACCATTATGTATATGCGCCAGCCAATGGAAATGCCCTCGGAAACGACCTACCAAGAAGCCGTACAGGCGGAAACATCGCCATTCAAGCGATTGATCCCGGGATATGACAGTCTTGAAACATTGTCTGCGCTCTTCGAAGTGGCTTTAAACAAGGCATGCCAATCTTTAAGCGAACTTCAGCCGGGGATATATCCCCGATCCGATGAAGACTTGAAGCCTTTATTGGTTCAGTTAGCCGAAAATTGCTTCCAGGCAGGCATACCGGAAGAAGAAACCGCCCGTTGGGCAATCGCTCATTTATATAGGCAGAAAAAAGAGTTTCTGATCCGCCAGACAGTACAGAGTGTATACACCATTGCCAAAGGCTTCGGCAAAAAATCTCCCCTATCGGCAGAACAGGAACTGGAGCTGCGAACGGAAGAATTTATGCAACGCAGATACGAATTCCGTTACAATACAATGACGACAGTAACGGAATATCGGGAACGGAATACGTTTTGTTTCTACTTCCGCCCCCTGAGCAGCCGTGTTCGAAACAGTATCGCCATGAACGCAAGGCTGGAAGGACTCAGTCTTTGGGACAGGGATGTGGTCCGTTATCTGGACTCCGACCGGATTCCGATTTTCAATCCGATCGAAGATTTTCTCTTCGGACTGGATGTACGTTGGGACGGGCACGACCGGATTCGCGAACTAGCAGCCCGGGTTCCCTGCAACAACCGACATTGGGCGGACTTGTTCTATCGCTGGTTTCTGAATATGGTGGCACATTGGCGGCAGACAGACCGGAAATATGCGAATTGCACCGTACCGCTTCTCATAGGTCCGCAAGCTTACCGGAAGTCTACTTTTTGTCGGAGTTTACTTCCCCCCGAATTGCAGGCATATTACACGGACCGCATTGATTTCAGTAACAAACGGGATGCCGAGATATCCCTCAATCGGTTCGCACTGATCAATATGGACGAATTTGACCAGAACAGAGTGAATCAACAGGCTTTTTTGAAACATATTCTTCAGAAACCGATTGTCAATGTCCGCCGTCCACACGGTACGGCTACGCAAGAGATGCGTCGTTACGCCTCCTTCATTGGGACGAGCAATCACAAAGACCTGCTGACGGACACTTCCGGTAGCCGCCGTTATATCGTTGTCGATGTGACCGGACCGATCGATTGTTCCCCAATTGATTACGAACAGCTCTATGCACAGGCGATGCATGATCTATACAAGGGGGAACGGTATTGGTTTGATCCGGAAGATGAGAAGGTGATGAATGAAAGTAACCAGGAGTTCCAGGTGATGCCAATTGCAGAACAATTATTCCATGAGTATTTCCGGGCAGCTACAGAAGGAGAAGAATGCGAACAATTCCTTGCCATCGAAATTCTGGAGCAGGTGCAACATGATAGCAAGATTCGCGTATCCGATTGCAATATTATTCAGTTCGGAAGAATATTACAAAAGAATCGGGTGCCTTCTGTGCATACCAAACGAGGTAATGTGTATCGGGTGGTACGGATTAAAGCAAAAAGAGAATAAATATATGTGTGTGCCGACGGTGACAGGTGATAGATCAGTGACAGATGGTCTGCGACCTATCACCAGCATACATTACTGATGAATAAAGAGTTTCAGGAGGCGGTGACAGGTTGAAAGAGAAAATCAAGTTTTATCAGTTTCCTTCACTTTCTTCCCGCCAATAATATTCAGAATAATGTTCATAGCCCCCTTTCCCACGAAAGAAGTACCTACCACAACAACTTTGGGCAAAGACTTCAACGCCTCTTTCACGGCTACACGCTTTGCTTTTCTTTTGGCTTTGATTCCATTTAATGAATTCATTCCATCAATCAGATAGTTACGTGTCACATAACCGATACGCAAGGTCATCAACGAATTCACGATACCATCGCATATCGAACCGATGACTACACCCGGAATTTTCACATTAGACAGAATACTCAAAAAGCCGGTATCTCCCGAAACGGTATCACCAATGTCATCCAAATCAACATCGGCAGCGTCAACAGAAGCATCGGAAATATCGATATCGGACGCTGCATCCGAAGATTGATCCGCTAATGAGCCGAAGGGAGCAACCGAGCCCATATCTTTAAATACTTCGGATACAACAAATGTCATTAATGAAGTAACCAGAATATTGACATACTGCCGGAACAACTGTTGCCTCGTAGGCCGGAAACCGGAAGCTACAATCACATCCTCTATCATTTTATAATTCATATAAAGCACGGATACCGTGTCCAGCTTTCCATTCTGCGAAATAGCCGTAATCATAAAGACAGATTTTGCCCATTCTATAATACGACGATTGATACCGATGATACGAACCGAATACATATCCTCTATACGCGGACCTGAAGTTTCTTTCAGTTCTCCCCCTTCAATACGCAATTTCAACTCTTTGCTTATGATTTGCACCAGTTCTTCCTTACTCGTTGCATAGCGTTCCAAATCTTCACGCAATCTTTGCTGATGCAGTTTTCTCAACTCGGGACAGGACTTATCTTTAGGTATATAATTGCAGTTATCCGCCAGTTTATGTCCAAACGCAACAAGTTGTGCAATATTCCACTCCCCATCAATAGATAAAGCCGGAATCTGCGGAGCACGATGCACCCGAACGACCGGACGTATAACGACGGCATAAAATACAACCAGAATCAAGGTGTAAAAAGCATACTCTGCCCACGCAACCTGCGATAAGGAGGCTATTTTCTCACCAATAATAATGATGTTACCCAACAATAAAATCACAAAAGAGCCCAAAAACAGGAGTGTGATAATTAATAAATTTCGTTTCATTGGCTTATTCTTATCTTATTGAATCCTTAAAACTCTGAACTTGTGCATTTATTGACCGAAGCAACGCATCCTTCCTGTCAAATTCTTCTTTATCAGACACCAGCGCATTCAGATACATTGTTTTTTGTTGTTCCAAAAAATCAATGATACTTTGTTTGCGTACAGGCACATACTGATCGTAAAGGTCATTAGCCGCCTTATATATACTCTTCCCGACAGTCAGCTGAAGATATCCTTTAATCGTTTTCCCGGTATGCGTATGATCGATTCCGGTGATACATTCCATCGCTTTTCTCAGAAAACTCTGAATTTCCATTGTCGAATAAGTCCCGAACGGATTGGGTATTCCGATATGCGGAACAGTCGGATTACTAATATTCTTCACATCAAAAGCTCCCTGCAAATCAAAATCGACCACCGGAAAATCCGTCACTTGCGGCACTGAGTCAAAAGGTGCACAACCTTTCTGCTTCAGAAAAGTATTCATCTTCTCTATAAAAGCCGCATCATCTTTCAAGTTAGAGAGTTTCCGCAAATACTGCCGGGCCAGACTATGTTCATGAGAATCAAGGAATTTACTTTTTATCGCCGCTGACGAATCAGTCATAAACTTTGTAACAAGGCTGCGTGTCGCATCTTTCCCCTTCGCTCCACCGGCAAATGCGGAATTGCATCCGGAATCATAATACTCCCTAACGATTTCAGTAAACTCTTTCAAATCATCATCCATATAGACTTGCACCATTTTTCTAAAATCGCTCCCATCGTAACTAAGTTCACTCGCCTGACGGAGTAACTCGTCAAACGAAGTTGCCGCAGCCTGATATTCTATATCGATTGCTTCCTGTTGGCCAATTGATTCTCCGACTAAATTATCCAGTTTTTCCAACTGATTCAGCGTTCTTCCGATTACGCTTCTCAGACGTATATCAGTACTATTGGAGATCACCTTGCCATACAAATCCTTCTCAAATCTCTGAAATTTCGCAGCTTCTTCCTGAAGATCCTCCATTCCCTCATAGCTGGCAGCATCCGCCACTTTTCCCAAGTTCAAACTATATATATTCTCCTTCAACTGGAAGTTACGTCTGCCCATTTCATTCTCGGCAAATTCTACCTGTGCCTTAATTACAGCCTGCTTCTCCTCTTCCGAATGCCAGTAAGCCGCTTCAAACACATTATGTAGAAGACAAACCGGAACTTTCGGATTATTCTCCTGCAGCAACTTCAGAAAACGATTGGAAACCTTCGATATAGCAGAATTTGAACTTTGCACAAATATCACGAAATCTGCCCTTTGAGAGATCGTTTCATAAATAGGATTATCCAAATTCGCATACCCGCCATCCAGCCCGGGCATATCCACCAGAAATATATTATCTTTCAAAAGCTCCCCACCGGAAGTTGTTATGGATGTCACCAGCGTATGATCTGTATTTATCACGCTTTCTTCCAAAGCTAACGAAACACACTCCTCCAGATTAGCATCATTCAATTCTTTCTTTTCAATGCTTATCTCGGAAATGTTTTCCAGTTTTTCAAATCCGCGCAGGCTATCAATGACCGAATCAAACTGTTCTACCTTTCTGGCTTTATCAGCAACAGAAAAAATACGGGTAATGGATTCCTCCTGTCCTTTTGAAATAATGGACGGACGCACCGTACACTCCAAGAAATGAGTGGGGCTGACGTGAGCATGTGCTATGAGATTTACTAAAGTAGATTTTCCCGATTTCACGGGTCCAACCACTAATATAAGAAAAGATCCTCCGTCAAACTCAGAAACACGATTGTTTAGTTTCTGAGTTGATTTACAAACAGCCTCCAAATCTTTTATTTCCCTTACTGACTCCAGAGTTGACATCAATTCCTTAGATCTGCTCTTCAGTATATTCAAGAATATCTTAAGCTCCGACGAGGACATTGTTTCCACTCTTTCTTCTATAAATTTGTATTTACCCATAAACGAGATTTAAATAATGGTACAACCGACTATTCACATGTCATTATAATAATGATGATAAAGTTAGCAGTTTGTCGGGAAATAAAAAATGTATAGAGCACAAAGATTGCATAATAATTGAAAGTTCGTCAAAGTTTTATGGATTCAAGTTCAATTTATCAACAAAAAGTTTCTTCATATCCGCAAAAAACAAGATGTTAAAAACCGAAAAAGCATGCAGTCTTTTCGTTTTCTATTCATCATATTAAAATAATACACGCACATGGATATAAAAGAACTTGTAGATTTATGTAAAAAAGGGAATGAGCAGGCATTAAGTCTACTTTATAAAACCTATTCGAAAAAGATGATGGGAATATGCCTTCATTATATACCTGATAAACAAATCGCACAAGATCTCCTACACGACGGATTCATTGTCATTTTCACTTCGATTAAGACATTACGTACTCCCGAAAAACTGGAAAGCTGGATGGGAATAATTATGAAGAATATTTCATTAAGGTATCTCAACCAAAAGAGTACAAACTCTGCAATTCCCTTATCTGATATCCCTGAAAACGAGGAGCCTATTGACAATTCGCTATCATCTGATTCTATTCCTTATGATAAAATAACAGAAATGGTAGAGAAATTGCCAGAAGGATACAGCAAAATCTTCAAGTTAGCTGTATTGGAGGGATTATCTCACAAGGAAATAGGTAAACTGTTGAATATAGCTCCCCACTCCTCCTCTTCTCAATTATTCAGGGCAAAAGTCTTACTTAAAAAGATGATTTCTGATTACAGGCTGATTCTTATACTAGTGATTTTATTTTTTTTCCCAACGATACACGACTATCTATACTGGAAAAGAAAAGAGACTAAAGATAATCATTGGTCTAACAATGTCATTCGGAAAGTGAAATTAGATAAGAAAGAAGAAAATGAGAGCATTACCTCTTCCGGACATATCTCTCACTACAAAGAAGAACCCCCTTTTAATACTACTTTAGCAAACCTCCCCCGGTTAGCATTAGACACAAGTGCAACAGGATTATCTACCACTTCTGAAATAAAAGACTCAGTAGAGAAACAGCCTGTTGCCAAACCATCTTTTACATGGGAGCATGCAGAGAAAATTATTATATTCTCATATTCAAGCCAAGAATCCACTTCACTCCCCAAAAAGAAAATAGGGAAATGGAAAATGATGTTGGCAGGGTCAGTCGGACCACAACTGGCACAAAACCTATACAAGTTGATGACAACACCACACTCTGACGGTTTGGAAAGCGGTCTCCCCCAGCAAGTCAATACTTGGGAAGAATATTATGACTATTTAAACACCCGCAATCAGGAAGGAACCTTAGGAGACTCGCTTACGCTAATGACAATTGCCAAGAACAACAGTGGAAGAATTATAGAACATCAACACCATAATAGCCCCATCACTATCGGACTAGCATTGAACAAAAAGTTGAATAACCACTGGAGTATAGAAACCGGATTACAATATATTTATTTAAAATCAGAGTTCACCACAGGAAAGGAATATCGGATTCAGGAAACCCAGAAGCTCCATTACATAGGTATTCCTCTCCGTATTTCCTACCGTTTTGGGAATTATAAACAATTCTCATTTTACTCAACAGCCGGTTTACAAATGGAAATCCCGATAAAAGGAACTCTGCATACTTCTCATGTCACAGATAGTGTCCCCATTAATTTGGGTTACCAGTCATTAGATGTACCTTTGCAATGGTCAATCAATGCGAGTACAGGTGTACAATACCACTTTACACCTCACACCAGCATCTATATAGAGCCAACCATTAATTACTATATTCCCGATGGAAGTTCATTGCGCACAATCCGAAAAGAACATCCGGTTACGTTCTCTGTTCCTGTAGGCATTCGTTTCTCTTGGTAAAAAAACATTCTGCCATGCAGTCTTCCGGCTGATAGTTTATCATAACTATAGAACAGTTAGAAACAATAGACAAATCAGATGCAGAAACGACATACAAACCGTGAACGTTATTTTGAGGAACAAGCTCAGACTACGAGAAATTATTATATTCCTTATATTAAAGAATATACTGGAAATCTGCCAAACAAAGTATTGGAAGTAGGGTGTGGCGAAGGAGGGAATCTGCTTCCCTTTGCCGAGCTAGGTTGTGATGTCATTGGAATTGATATTGCCGCATCCCGAATTGAACAGGCACAAAACTTCTTCATCACTAAAAGGCAAAAAGGAACTTTCATCGCTTCTGATATCTTCTTATTAAAAGATTTACAGAAACATTTCCCGCTTATTCTCATACATGATGTAATAGAACATATCGACAACAAGGAGCAATTTCTGCGCAACTTAAAAAAATATCTATCGCCTAACGGAATGATCTTCATTGCTTTTCCTGCCTGGCAAATGCCATTCGGCGGACATCAGCAGATTGCAAGAAGTAAGATTATCTCTCATATGCCATTTATACATTTACTACCTCGTATTTTGTATAAATGGATATTGGAATTATTCAGCGAACAAGAAAGTACAGTCAAAGAGTTATTAACTATCAAATACACCCGATGTACAATAGAAATGTTTCGAAGAGTAGTAAAACAGACTGATTATCAAATCGTCAATGAACAGTTATACTTTATTAACCCACACTACAAAATTAAATTTGGACTAACCCCTCACAAATTAAACAAAACAATAGCATGTATACCTTTCATTAGAAATGTATTCAGTACAAGTTGTTTCTATTTAATAAGACCAACATAGCATTTTATTTCATTATTTACATTAATATTCAGGAAGTTATCAACAAGCTAACTATAAAAGACAAACAGCATCATCAATCATACAAAGCACATAAAAGTCATATTTTGTTCTTTATTGAACAGTATTTTTCCAAAACTATAAAAGGGCTGCGTTAAATTTGCATCTGAAAAAGTACGTTAACATTTTAAATTCTAAAAAGTATGCATTTATCTAACACATTACCCCATAATAATCGTATAGAAATAGCTGATGTGCTACGTGGGTTCGCTGTAATGGGAATTACACTTATCCATTTTATCGAACGGTTTAGCCTCAATAGCTTTCCGGAAGAGACCTGTAACTTTCTGATATTTACGGATAGGGTAATTTGGGATAGTGTATTTTTCACCTTTTCCGGTAAGGCATACTGCATCTTTGCATTGCTTTTTGGATTTAGTTTTTTTATTCAAGACAATTCACAAAAACTTAAAGGGAAAGATTTTCGTGGGCGGTTTGCCTGGCGGTTAGTATTACTTCTTTTTATAGCTTGTATTAATTCGGCTTTATTTCCGGGTGAAATATTGGTACTCTACGCCTTGCTTGGTTATGTACTGATCGCAGTCTGCCGACTCTCTACCCGAACAGTCACGATCATAGCAGTCATTCTTCTACTTCAACCTATTGAATTGGGACAAATAATTTATGCACTTATCAACCCCGACTATGTTATTAATGCTGATCTTGATGCTCCATACTGGGAGTTAGTCAATACAGCTCAGAAAGAAGGTTCTTTCCTCGAAATGTGCAAAACTGCCATATGGACGGGTAATGTTGCCAACATGGGTTGGATGCTATTACACGGAAGAGTTACTCAAACCGCCGGTCTGTTTATGGTAGGTATGATAATTGGGCGTAGCAACGCGTTTCTCTATTCAGAAAAGAATATAAAAATCTGGATTAAAGTATTCATCATAGCCGTTACCGCCTTTTTCCCCATTTATGGTTTGATAAATATACTCCCCGACTTTATAAGTCGCGAAGCACTACTTGTACCTTCTGTCCTTCTATGCAAGTCACTGTCAAATATTGCATTTACAGGAATCATGTTTGCAGGTATCATACTGGTTTATTACCTGACAACCCTTAAGAATGTTCTTCATAAATTTGCACCTTATGGACGCATGAGCTTGACCAACTACCTGTCACAATCTTTAATCGGAGGATTCTTGTTTTACAACTGGGGATTAGGACTTTATCTGCATACAGGCATTACAGCGTGTATCCTTATTGGTGTAAGCGTATTCTTTTTACAATACTTTTTTTGTAACTGGTGGCTTCGTTCACATCGCCAGGGTCCATTAGAATGGCTATGGAAGAAAGCAACCTGGATAAAGGTAGGCAAGGGATAAATGATACTGAGAGATAAGAAAAGGTGCAATTCATCGTAAAAGTGAATTGCACCTTTTTAGTATTTTTGCTGCAAATAACACAGTCTATAGAAAATATCGAAAACCTTCTGGTAGTGCACATTAGAAAGAAATACCCTATAACAAAAAAGCTAAGTAATTGATTGCTCAATTCTTAGCTTTTCGTGGTACCCAGACCCGCATTTGAAATAATTAAAGTGGGGAAAATGTGAGTAAAAAGAAAAATGCGGAAAAACACCGCAATTACACTGTATTTCAATATGTTACAATCCTATTAAATTTCAATCCAAGTTAATCGAATTGCAAAATATTTAGCAGATGTGGGGAAAATGTGGGGAAAATATCTATATTTGCAGCAGAGTAAAATTCAACCTGAAAGTCTATGAAAGTAACCTTTATCATTAAAAAAGCAGCCAAACGATATGATACAGAATCCATGGCTACAATCTATGTCCGTTTTAGAAACGGAAGGCAGTTAGACTCCGTTGCTCCTACTCAGTTAGCCATCAATCCCAATCTATGGGATGATAAAGACGAATGTGTAAAAACGAAAGCTGTCTGCAATGAAGAAATGCGTACCCATATAAATGAAGAGATACGCCAGTTGAAAACCTATATCGAGAAGGTATATCAACAAGAAAAGGAAGCAATAGACAAAGAATGGCTAAAAACAACACTTGATAAATTTTACCATCCTGAAAAATATTTTTTGCCGGAGGAAGTGGTTATCAAGCCTACCATTGGAGAACTATTCGATGAATTTCTAAACAAGCACCCTTTGTCGGAGGTACGAAAGAAAAATTTCCGGGTTGTCAAAAGAGCCTTACTGCGTTATGAACTATATGTAAGGGCTACAAAGAGAGGACAAAAGGGCTTTATCTTTGACGTGGATTTGGTAACACCTGACACGCTTCGGGATATGTGGGATTTCTTTCAGAACGAATACCAGTATTATGAACTTTACCCGAGCATTTATGAAGCCATTCCCGAAAAGAGGACACCACAGCCCAGAAGCAAGAACACGCTGATAGACTGTTTTTCAAGAATACGTACATTCTTCCTGTGGTGCTTCGATAACAAGCGTACCACAAACAGACCTTTCGACAAATTCCCAATAGAAGAATGTACATACGGTACACCTTATTATATAACACTTGAAGAGAGAGATAGAATTTTCAATGCCGACCTTTCAGCTACCCCACAACTGGCAATACAGAGAGATATATTCATATTTCAGACACT
This sequence comes from Bacteroides sp. B1-V-101, assembly GCF_023656585.1. Taxonomy (NCBI): domain Bacteria; kingdom Pseudomonadati; phylum Bacteroidota; class Bacteroidia; order Bacteroidales; family Bacteroidaceae; genus Bacteroides; species Bacteroides sp. B1-V-101. Next base: position 92,234 of record NZ_JAMOKH010000022.1, read on the forward strand.
GATAGGATGCAGAGTGAGCGACTTGTACCGAATGACCAAACTAAATGTGGTCAATGAAGCCATAGAGTATATTCCCAAGAAAACCAAAGAGGGGAATCCGGTTACGGTACGTGTTCCACTTAACGACAAAGCGAAAGAAATCCTTGAACGCTACAAAGAATATGAGGGGAAACTATTGCCGTTCATATCCGAACAAAAGTACAATGACGCCATAAAAAAGATATTCAAGTTGGCTGGAGTTGACCGCATCGTAACAATCTTAGATCCATTGACGCACAACGAAATCAAACGACCGATTTATGAAGTGGCAAGCAGCCACTTGGCAAGACGTACTTTTATCGGCAATATCTATAAAAAAGTGAAAGACCCGAACCTTGTTTCCGCACTGTCGGGACACAAGGAGGGAAGCAAGGCTTTCAGACGATACAGGGATATTGACGAAGAAATGAAGAAAGACCTTGTAAAACTATTAGACTGATACTTGTATGGGACAACAGGAATATGACAATTTCAAAAGACTGATAAAGGAATGGCTCGACAGCCATCCGGATGAATATGCCGATTTCGTAGAAGAAATGAACGACAAGAAGTTCAAAGGGTTCTTCAATATTTTCAATACGGCTGTAAGGCTTGTTCCGAAATATAAAGAAGCAGCACGCAAGAGAATAGGCGATGATAGAAACCCTGATTTCGAGGAACTGGAAAATGTTCTTTTACAATCAGACCTTGCCGAGAAAATAGTGAATGAGTTTCATACCCCGAACAAGAGAAGCATTGTTCCTGCCATGCTTGCATGGCTCTATTACGGACGAAGCTATGAGTGCATGGTGGAACAGGGTGAGGAACTGACCAAAAGAAAGGATATTCCCACCTTATACAAATGGCTTGTTTCCGGCATGGTCAAATTCATTATCAGAAAAAGCATCGCCAATGGCATGAGAACCAAAGAGGACTGGCAAGTATTCAGGAAGCAACAGAAAGCCATTGAGGAAAACTCTCTTGTGGAATGGGCAATAGAAGAAGATGAAGACATGGACGAGGAAGAAACAGATATGTTGCAGGAAGAACAGCCAAAGACCGCAGGACGCAAAGCCGACACACGCACGTTGCCAGAACTTCTGATAGAAAGGCATGACATACTGATTGAAAGAATTGGCACACGATTGAAAACCCATGCTACGGAAACAGATATAGCACGGCTGTTTATCGCACTGGTGGAATACCGCTTCATGCGGAAGTGTCCCATCAAGACTTTCAGAAACGCACTGCACGAGCAGTTCAAGGAACAAGAAATCGTCCACGAAAGAGGCATCCAGAAAGCATACAAAAATCTCATTTCACCACTTGGAAACAGCAAGAAACTGGTAAAAGACATTGGTGAAGACCATGAAGCCATCGAGGAATTGAAAGCCTATCTATCCAATTGAAACTCGTTTAATTCGCTTTTCGTTTTTACGAATTTAACGAATTGAATATCATTGTTTTACGATTGTTTTTCATTATATATTTGCGCCACTATCCTAATCGGGGTAGTGGCTTTTCGTTTATAATACTGCCGAAACGGGAAGTCTTACAACCGGCAGTTTCAAGAAGCCTATGACAGATTTATTGGCAATTATCCAAAACGGGAACGGCAACATCAAGTTGGAAGTAACAGGAGAAGATTTGCTATTATTCTCCAACCAGTTAATCAGCCGTGCGAAGCATGAACTTTCTACCGCCATTGCGGAAGCAAGAAAGGAGAAGTATCTAACCAAAGAGGAAGTGAAAAAGATGTGCGGTGTTTGTGATACCACACTCTGGCACTGGTCTAAGAAAAACTATCTGAAGCCTGTAAAGGTTGGAAACAAGGTCAGATACCGACAATCCGACATTCAGAGAATTTTAGGTGAACACAACCCTTTAATCTAAGCCTATGAAGGAGGAAGAATATATGCGCGTAGGAACAACTTTGTACAAGGTGGTCAATCAGCCATGCGCTAATGGCGGTTATGAAAAGAAACGTGTCGTATGGAACAACAGCACATTACGGCAGGACTATGGAAAGAATTATCTTGCCACCGTCCCCAAGTATGACGGCTTTTGCACTGTTCCCAACCATTTGAACTATCAAAAGGAGATTGAGGGATTTCTGAACCTTTACGAGCCTATAGAGCATAAACCGCAGCAGGGGGACTTCTCCCACATCCAATCCTTGATGCGGCACATCTTCGGGGAACAATACGAGCTGGGTATGGACTATATGCAACTGCTGTATCTACAGCCGACACAGAAGCTGCCTATTGTCCTACTTGTTTCAGAAGAACGCAACACAGGCAAAAGCACGTTCTTGAACTTCCTGAAAGCCGTGTTTGAGAACAACGTGACTTTCAACACCAACGAAGATTTCCGCAGCCAATTCAATTCCGACTGGGCAGGAAAGCTGCTAATCGTTGTGGACGAAGTTTTGCTCAACCGCAGGGAAGACAGCGAACGGTTGAAAAACCTGAGCACCACTTTCACCTACAAGGTGGAAGCCAAAGGCAAAGACCGAACGGAGATTGCTTTCTTCGCCAAGTTCGTGCTATGTTCCAACAACGAATATCTGCCCATACTCATAGACGTAGGAGAAACACGCTACTGGGTGCGGAAGATAATGCCGTTGCAGAGTGATGATACCAACTTTCTGCAAAAGCTAAAAGCGGAAATACCCGCATTTCTTTATTTCCTGACCCAAAGGGAACTATCCACAACACAGGAAAGCCGTATGTGGTTCAACCCAAGACTGACACATACCGCAGCCTTGCAGAAAATAATCCGAAGCAACCGCAACCGACTGGAAATAGAAATGACCGAGTTGTTGCTTGACATCATGTCGAACATGAACGTGGAAAGCGTATCATTCTGCCTGAACGACCTTGTAACCTTGCTACTCTATTCACAGGTCAAGGTTGAAAAGTATCAAGTGAGGAAAGTTGTGCAGGAAGTATGGAAACTTACTTCCGCACACAATTCGCTATCCTACACCGCTTATGAGTTCGCACCCCATCGTGAGTGCCACTATGAGCCGAAAAGGAAAACTGGTCGGTTTTATACGGTAACGAAAGAACAACTGACCGCTATCTAATTATTTTGATGAAATGATGAATAAGGGAAGTAATATATTGCCTTACAGATAGATATGTATTCATCAAACACTCATCAACAACGATTGCTGATGAAAAAAGAAAACATCATTTCTCTTTTGGCAAGCAATCTGATGAGAAAAAGATGAGCCGATATAACGCTGTTTAACAGTGTGTTAAATTCCAAATTCATCAAATCATCATTTTTTCATTCACCAACAAATCCGCAAGAAAATGACAATAGAAGAAGCTAAAAGCATACGAATAGCCGACTACCTGCACAGCTTGGGTTATTCACCAGTAAAACAACAAGGTATCAACCTTTGGTACAAATCTCCGTTTCGGGAAGAGAGTGAAGCATCGTTCAAAGTGAATACCGAACGTGAACAATGGTATGACTTCGGTTTGGGAAAGGGCGGAAACATCATTGCACTGGCTGCACATCTGTACGCTACCGACCATGTGCCTTACATCTTGAAACGGATAGCAGAGCAGACACCGCACGTGCGCCCGGTATCTTTTTCTTTTGGCAAGCAAAGCTCTTCTGAGCCGAGCTTCCAACAGTTGGAGATTGTTCCGCTGTCATCTCCTGCCCTGCTTGCCTACTTACAAGGTAGAGGAATAAATACAGAACTGGCGAAAAGAGAATGTAGTGAAGCCCGTTTCACCCACAACGGCAAGCGGTACTTTGCCATCGCCTTTCCCAATGCTTCGGGTGGGTTTGAGGTTCGCAACCGCTATTTCAAGGGCTGCATCGCTCCAAAGGAAATCTCCCACATCAGACAGTCTGGGAAAGCGAGGAATACCTGTTATGTGTTCGAGGGATTTATGGACTACCTCTCCTTTCTGACATTGAGACAGGAGAGCTGCCCAAATTATCCGGAGTTGGACGGACAGGACTATATCGTATTAAATTCCGTATCGAATGTGAATAAAGCTCTCTATCCGTTGGGCAGCTACGAACGCATCCACTGTTTTTTTGATAACGACCATGCAGGCATGGAAGCCCTCCAACAAATCCGCAAGGAATACGGCAGAGACCGATACATCCGTGACGCTTCACAGACTTACAGCGGATGCAAGGACTTGAACGAATACTTACAGAAACAGGCTGAGAAAAAAGGGAAGCTCCAATCCGTCAAAGAAGTGAGCAGCCAGTCACCGAAAAAGAAAAACGGCTTTCGGTTATAGCCCACTATAACTACACGCTCCGCTTTCGTAGTTGTGGGCTCTCCCGAGGGGATTAGGGCTTTGCCCTAATGACCCACTCAGGGCGTTTCACCCCTGAGAACCCCGAACAAAGAGTGACCCTCTCTTTGCAATCTCCGCTTATGGGTTACCCCTAAGAACCCCTCTGCGAAAGCAAGCAGAATAATCAATTGCAAACAAAGAAAAGAAGCTATGGCAACAAAATCAAGCATACATATCAAGCCTTGCAGAATCGCATCGAGCGAGGCGCACAACCGAAGGACTGCCGAGTATATGCGTAATATCGGGGAGTCCAGAATCTATGTCGTTCCCGAACTTTCCACCGATAACGAACAGTGGATAAACCCCGACTTCGGCACTCCCGAACTGCAAACTCATTATAACAATATCAAGCAAATGGTCAAGGAAAAGACCGGACGTGCCATGCAGGAAAAGGAAAGGGAACGCAAGGGAAAGAATGGAAAGATTATCAAGGTGGCGGGATGTTCACCCATCCGTGAAGGAGTATTGCTCATCAGACCGGATACCACACTTGCTGATGTACGCAAATTCGGTGAAGAGTGTCAAAGACGCTGGGGCATCACTCCACTACAAATTTTCCTGCACAAAGACGAAGGGCATTGGCTGAACGGTCAGCCGAAAACGGAAGACAAAGAGAGCTTCCAAGTCGGGAACAGATGGTTCAAACCAAACTATCATGCCCATGTCGTTTTCGACTGGATGAACCATGAAACCGGAAAGAGCCGAAAGCTCAATGACGAGGATATGGCAACCATGCAGACCCTTGCTTCCGATATTCTCCTGATGGAACGTGGACAGGCAAAAGCTGTCACGGGTAAGGAGCATTTGGAGCGAAACGATTTCATCATAGAGAAGCAGAAAGCCGAGCTGCAACGTATAGAGGAAATCAAGCGACACAAGGAGCAACAGGTAAGCCTTGCCGAGCAAGAACTCAAGCAGGTAAAAGCAGAGATACGCACGGACAAACTCAAAAGTGCAGCTACCGATGTAGCCACTGCCATAACCAGCGGTGTAGGTTCTCTTTTCGGAAGTGGTAAATTAAAAGATTTGGAACAAGCCAACGAAGGTTTACGGCATGAAATTTCCAAGCGTGACAAAAGCATTGATAACTTAAAAATTCAGATGCAACAAATGCAGGAACAGCACGGTAATCAAATTCGTAACATACAAGGAATACATAATCAAGAGCTTGAAGCCAAAGACAAGGAAATATCACGATTGAACACCATTCTTGAAAAAGCATTCAACTGGTTTCCATTGTTTAAAGAAATGTTGAGAATGGAAAAATTGTGTCATGTCATAGGTTTTACCAAGGGGATGATAGACTCTCTTTTGTACAAAAAAGAAGCTATCAGATGCAGCGGAAAAATCTATTCCGAAGAACACAGACGGAAGTTTGACGTCAAAAACGATATTTTCAGAGTTGAAAAAAATCCAACTGACAGCAATAAACTTGTTCTAACCATAAACAGACAACCAATAAGCGAATGGTTCAGAGAACAATGGGAAAAATTAAGAAGAGGTTTACGACAGACGGTTGAAGAACCAAGAAAAAGCAGAGGTATAAAATTATAAAAAGATGGGGCTGTCAAAACTAAGGCACATCCCCTTCTTTTTTTAATATAAAATAGTCGTTCCTCTTTTTTGTCTATGCGACTATTTTTTCAGTAATTAGGTAATAAGGCTTAATATTCGTCGTATTTTGAGTCACACGTGGTCTGATAAAGATAAATATAGTGTGTGCACTCCTTCTCTTTCTTGCTTTTAGTAGTTTTGCACACATCTTTTTGATATTAAAAGCTATAGCAAAGAAGGCAAAGTCCATTGTAACCTTGTCTTCTCCCACATGCCGGAACCTTTTGTATGCCATGTTGTGTTTCATTTGTCCAAAAACTGCTTCCGGTTCTATACATCGCCTTCCCCTATGCCTGATGCCTTCTTCCGAGAGTAACCTTTCCCGTGCCTGCCGTTTGTATTGGTTTAACCGGTGGTTGACTTCTATCATACGGTTCCCCCGAGCTTTAAAGCAACTGCCACACAAAGGACACCCTTCACATCTTTGTGCTTTATACCGGGCACTTTCGGTGATGTATCCGCTTGCTGTTTTGTCACGTCTAGTTCCTATACGGTTCATGTGCTGCCCCATAGGACAAACGTAATAATCCTCCCCCGCATTGTAATGGAGACTCTCCGCATGGAATGGATTGGGGGTATAACGGGGACGCTGTTCTTTATGGAAGTAGTTGTACTTGACAAAGGCTTCTATCCCATTATCTTGCATGAACCGATAATTTTCTTCCGAGCCGTAACCGGAGTCTGCCACACCGACAGTTGGTAAGCGGTTATAGCGTTGCTCAAAGGAGTGGAAGAAAGGTATGAGGGTCAGCGTATCGGTTGGGTTGGGAAACAGTCGGAAGTCTATGAGGAATTGGTTCTCGGTACCTATTTGCAGATTATATCCGGGTTTGGTCTGTCCGTTTCTCATGGCGTCTTCTTTCATGCGCATGAAGGTGGCATCAGGATCGGTCTTGGAGTAGGAGTTGCGTTCTCCAAGAGTATCAAGATGGTTGTCGTATTCTATCAACTTGTCACGGTACTCCTCAAGTTCCCGGACCTGTTTCTTCTTTTCCCGGATGACCTTCTTTTGTTCCTTGTCCTTTGTTACAGGCTGGTGTTCCAGCACCTCTTTAAGTTCATTCACTATATCTGAGAGCATGGCGGGAGTGAACTCTACAGGTGTATCTTTCATGGAGTTCTCTTGGGCTATGACTTCATCCACCTGCTTCAGGAGAATGCGGATCTTATCCATCAGCTTTGTACGGTTCTTTTCGACTGTTTTGCGCCAGACAAAAGTATATTTGTTGGCTTTGGACTCAATCTTGGTACCGTCGATATACTCTACGTCAAGGCTGATGAAACCTTTGTCGACAAGGACAAGAACCAACTGCGTGAATACGGTATTTATTTCCTCTTTTACACGGTTTCGAAAACGGTTGATGGTAATAAAATCCGGATGTTCATTACCGGAAAGCCAGATATAATGATCACGTAGGAGAAGCTTCTCTATTTTGCGGCACGAATAAATATTGTTCATGTAGGCGTAGATAATCACCTTAAGCATCATTTTAGGATGATAAGGACAACGACCGGTTGCTTTATAAAGCTTCTTGAAATTGTCAAGATTGAGATTATCAACAACAGTATTAACTATGCGAACCGGATCGTTCGCTGCTATGTTTTCATCAATTCTTCCGGGAAAAAGAACTGTTTGGTTGGGAATGTAAGGACGAAAATGTAACTTTGCCATAACGAAAAACTTTATGCCTAAAGATACAAAAACTTTGGGTAATAACAAAGCCCGGGCTTGTGAAAGTCTGGGCTTTGTGCATAAAAAAAGGTTGTGCCAGAGTTTTGACACACCTCTACGTTATGATGAAACTAATTGGCGAAGGTTATGACTTGTATAACTGCATCCCTGTGATTTCCGAGTTTATGGGACATAAGAGCCTCTTTTCAACGGAACAGTATCTCCGCTTTACAGCGGAAATGTACCCTCAATATATATCGTATAGCCATATGGCAAGTGAACCTATTACTGATATTTTAATTAAAGCGGCAGAATTTGAAGATGAATGACTATCCTGATTTTGGCAAATCCGTTGAAAGATACTTCCAGAAATATCTTGTCAAGGAACGAGGCGCAAGTAAGCACACTATTAAAAGTTATGCGGATACGTTCTCCCAAATGCTCGATTTCCTTCAACAAAAAATCGGCATTACGGCTGACGCCATCCAGTTTGACATCTTTAACCGGGATTTGATTTGCAACTTTTTAACTTGGCTGGAAAATGAACGTCATAATAGTATATCCACAAGGAACATCAGATTATTTGTACTCCGTTCATTCTTTACATACATGATTTATGTCGATCCTACTCATATTGACCAATGGAAATCCATTTGCTCAATTAAAAAGAAAAGATGTGATTCTAAACCGCCAAACTATCTTACTATAGAAGGAATCAAAGCGATACTCTCTGAAATAGATGTATCAACCATTCGGGGAAGAAGAGACTTGACCATGCTGTCACTGCTTTACAATTCCGGTGCTCGTGTACAGGAACTTATAGACCTTACACCCGACTCCATCAGAATGGACAAGCCGTATTGTATAATTCTACATGGCAAGGGTGATAAAATACGGCAAGTTCCATTGGAGAACAGTATCATAAATCTTATAAAGTGCTATGTGGAAGAAAATGGACTTGCCATCAAAGATAAGCAGTCCCATCCTCTTTTTTCAATTCCAGACATGAGAAATTCACTCCTATGGGGATAACATATCTTCTGAAAAAATATGTCGGCTTAGCCAAAGCTAAATTCCCGAATCTCATTCCAGAGCGAATTTCGCCTCATTGCTAATAGCTTACGTATCAAAATATTATTTGTATATGCAGGAAAATCGGCAGAGTTTATCCGTTGATTGGCGAAAAACCAATCATTCATATTATCTCTTCTTTTTGTAAGAGTCTGTTTGATTTTTACTATGTTTGCAGATGGTTACTTTAATAACTATGGCCTATGCAGACATTATTTACTGGAGATCCGTCTACTACGGTGCAGTATTTTCCCTGTCTTTCCATTAAGGTACATTGTTGCAGGTATTGGTGGTTGAAGAATTGGGAATACAGTACGCTTTCGTTTCCTTTCTGGCGGATTTACCAC
>NZ_JAMOKH010000023.1:0-100726 GCF_023656585.1 Bacteroides sp. B1-V-101
ATCTTGCAATAAATTATACATTTTTTTGCTATTTATTAGATTTCATAGACTTTGACTACCTGGCTATTCTTAAAAATAGAACATAAAGAAGTATGAAAACAGCTATAAATTCATTACTCCCAAGCAATCACGTTGACCAATGCCCAGCCATTGAAAATAACAATGGGGGAAGATACACAAAAATTGGATGAAGTTGTTGTTACTGCTTTGGGTATCAAACGTTCTGAAAAAGCACTTAGCTATAATGTGCAGAAAGTTAACAATGATGCTTTAACTTCCGTAAAGGATGCTAACTTCGTCAATAGTCTAAACGGAAAAGTGGCTGGTGTGAATATACAACGCAGTGCTTCCGGTGTAGGAGGTAGTACTCGTGTTACAATGCGTGGTAACAAATCTATTAGCGGAGATAACAATGTTCTATATGTAGTTGATGGTGTACCAATTGGTAATCAAGCTGACAGAACTGGCGACGGAACAGGATTCGGAAGCGGCAGAACTTCAGGTGAAGGTATCGCCAATTTCAATCCGGATGATATTGAAAGTGTGTCAGTATTGACTGGACCGTCTGCTGCAGCATTGTATGGAGCAAGTGCAGCAAATGGAGTAATCTTAATCAATACGAAGAAAGGCGAAGCTGGAAAAATGCGTATAGATGTATCTTCTTCAGTAGAGTTTATGACACCGCTCACAATGCCTAAATTCCAAAATAGATATGGAATATCAGGAAACTATTATTCGTGGGGAGATAAACTGGAAAATCAATCATCGTATGATCCTAAAGACTTCTTTGAATTAGGGGCAACCTTTAATAATTCATTTAATCTTTCAACCGGAAACGATAAGAATCAGACTTATTTTTCGATTGCTGCTGTAAATTCTGATGGTATTGTCCCCAATAACAAGTACCACCGTTACAATGTGACATTGAGAAATACTGCTAAATTCTTGAATGATAAGTTGACATTAGATGCATCTGCAAGTTATATACGTGAGTATTATAACAATATGATTTCTTATGGAACTTATTTTAATCCAATTGTTGGCGCATACTTATATCCGCGCGGTGAAGATTTTGAGAAAGAGAAGTATTTTGAACGCTATAATAGTGAACTCGGATATTCTCAACAGCAATGGAGTCCCGGAGATTTTGGCATGGATATACAAAATCCATATTGGATTGCCTATCGTAACATTCGTCCGGAAGTAAAAGACCGTTATATGTTATATGCCTCTTTAAAGTACGATATTACCAACTATTTGAATGTGGCAGGTCGTGTACGTTTAGATAATACATATACTGAAAAGGAAGATAAACGTTATGCATCTACCATAAACACATATGCTAGTACAAACGGACGCTATACATACTCTAACGAGACGTTTCGACAGAAATATGCAGATATAATGGTAAACTTCGATAAACAGTTTGCTGAAATCTATCATGCTACGATCAATGCAGGAACTTCTTTCGAAGAATATGATACAAAAGGACGTGGATATGGAGGGCAGTTGCTATTAGTACCGAATAAATTTGTATATAGCAATATAGACCCGACGCAGAGCACCGCAAGTCAAACCGGTGGAGACAGCCGCAGGAGAAATTTTGCTGTATTTGCTTCTGCTGAGTTATCATGGAATTCGGCCTTATACCTAACCTTGACAGGGAGAGCCGATAAGCCTTCTCAATTGGTAAACAGTGATGATCCGTGGATTTTCTATCCTTCAGTTGGTTTGTCTGCCATCGTTACTGAACTGTTACCCAATAATATTAAAGAGAAATTAGAGCCAACTTTAGGTTTCCTGAAAGTCAGAGCTTCCTATACAGAGGTAGGTTCGCCGATCCCCTATACAGGGTTAACTCCTGGAACTCTCACTCACGAACTTGAAGGAGGAACCTTTAAACCTTTTAAATATTATCCGATTTCCAATCTGAAAGCTGAAAGAACTCGTTCTTATGAAGTAGGTCTTGATTCCAAATGGTTTAATAATACAATAACTTTCGGAGTTACGTATTATCATTCAAATACATATAATCAGTTACTGAAAGCTACATTGGGTAGTAATTTTGAATATATGTTTGTACAAGCCGGTAATGTCCAAAATAGAGGACTTGAATTAAGTTTAGGATTTGACAAGAAATTTGGTGATTTTAATTATAATACAACGTTCACTGCGACGACAAATAAAAATAAAATAATCCAATTGGCACGTGATGTCTTGAATCCGGTAACAAATACCTTGATAGATTTAACGGATATTCAGGTTGGGCGTTTCCGTTTGAGAGAAGGAGGAGAAATTGGTACTGTATATGCAAATGAATGGCTAAAAAGAGATGGTGATAATTATATAGACTATCAGCCAGGTCAGGCATTAACTACAGAAACCACCTCACCCTACAAGCTAGGTAGCGTGAACCCTAAATGGAATTTGGGATGGCAGCATGGATTTAGTTACAAAGGATTTAATCTTAACTTGTTGTTCACAGCTCGTATTGGAGGAATCGTAATATCTAAAACACAAGCTATGTTAGACAGATATGGAGTATCTGAAGCATCAGCAGATGCACGTGATGCAGGTGGTGTATCATTAGGATATTTCAAAGTTGATCCAAAAACTTATTATGATGCAGTTTCTAATTTGGATGCCTACTATACATACTCAGCAACTAATGTGAGATTGCAGGAAGCCAGACTAACTTATACTTTCCCCAATAAATGGTTTAAAGGAACTGTTAATAATTTGAGCTTGTCAGTATACGGTACTAATTTATGGATGATATACAATAAGGCCCCTTATGATCCTGAACTAACAGCTTCCACTGGTACTTTTGGTCAAGGATACGATTACTTTATGTTACCCAGCCAGTCTACTTATGGATTGAGTTTGAAATTTGGATTCTAAAATAAATAAAGGAATTGAATATGAAAAAATATATAATTCTGCTTTTGGCACTTTGTTCTATGTCAGCTTGTGATTATGAAGCTGTCAATACCAATCCTTACGGTGTCTCCGATGGGGAATTAGGTCCTCTTAAATATGGTGCCCGTTTCATGAATATGCAGCAAAGAGTGATCCCTATAGGTTCACCTAGTTTGACAACTGGACCTGGAAATGATTTACAAAATACTGATTTGATATCTTCCGGTAACTATATTGGTTATTTTGGCAATAATAATAATTGGGGATTTAATAATGAGGCTAATTGGAATTTTACAGATAGTAGAATGAATTATGCATATCAGAACTTTTACTCGCAAATCTTTTTGCCCTGGAATGAAATATATGAAATCGCTAAAGATTCGGATTCCCCATCAGAACAAGCTATATTGGAGATTGCTAATATTGTCAGAAATATAGCATGGTTGCGAGCTACAGACGTTTTCGGTCCTATTGCTTATAACTCAGCAGGTGATGGAAGTATTGCGCCAAAATTCGACAGCCAGGAAGTTGTTTACAGAAGCATGCTGGCTGATCTGTCAAAATCAGTAGAATTGCTGAATACAATATCTTATAGTGTGATGGCTCAGTACGATTTGATATACAATGGCAATGTTCAAAACTGGGTAAAACTGGCTAACTCATTAATGTTGAGAATAGCTGTCAGAGTACATTTTATAGATGAGACTTTGGCTAAAGAATATATTACGAAAGCATTAGATCCTAAAAATGGCGGTGTTATCGAAGATATTTCAAGTGAAGCAAAGATCAAAAGTTCTGATAAAATGCCATTGCTGAATTCAATGTTAGCATCTGTCAATGAATATAACGAAACAAGAATGGGCGCCACTATTTGGGGATATTTGGATGGATATAAAGACCCTAGGTTAAGTGCATATTTTACTGAAGGAACATATGGTTCTGGCAGTTGGGCGCAAACAGGTTATTTTCCGGTTGCACCGACGAATAGTAAATCTAAATCAGAAACCTCATATTCTGCAAAATTTGCATCGCGTCCGAAAGTAGATTCCAATTCTCCTTTATATTGGTTCAGAGCATCCGAAACTTATTTTCTGAAAGCAGAAGCTGCTCTATACAATTTGATAGGTGGTGACCCCAAAACGTTCTATGAACAAGGAATAAATATTTCATTTCAAGAGCAAGGAGTCAGTGGAGTTGCCACATACCTGTCAGGAACAGGTAAACCAACCGGACTCACTGGTAGTAATTACAAATATGGCACTTATAACCATGATTTAAGCATTGGAAATACTTCACCCAAATGGGATGATTACACAGGAAATTTGAGTAAGCAAGAAGAACAGTTACAGAAAATTATTACGCAAAAATATCTGGCACTATATCCGAACGCTGTGGAAGCCTGGACCGAATATCGCAGAACCGGTTTCCCATATTTAATGAAACCTATGGATGAAGCCGCTCCTGGAAGAATTGGCGCCTCAATAGAAGATTGCAGAGTTCCTGAACGCTTTAGATTTGCTCCTACAGCCTATAATTCCAATCCTAATATGGCTGAAATTCCAACATTGCTGGGAGGTGGAGATATAGGAGCTACTAAATTATGGTGGGTACGTTCAAACAGGCCCAAACAACCTAATCAGTAATAATGATATTCATTTTTAAGAAAAGAAAATTATGAAATTATTAAAGTATTTGTGTATAGGTATATCTGCCTTAAGTATACTAAGCTGTTCTGACTGGACATCTGAAGAAAGAGAGGTTTTTGAGAATCAAGAAGGAATGCACCGTCTGATTCCCCTAATAGAAGCCCAAACTGAAGAAGATCTTACACCGACCATGCGTGAATATTTCGCTCAAATAAGAGAATATAGAAAAACTCCTCATGTGAAAGGCTTTGGTTGGTTTGGTAACTGGACTGGAAAAGGAAACAACGCTCAAAATTATTTGAAGATGTTACCCGATAGTGTAGATTTTGTATCTCTCTGGGGAACAAGAGGTTACCTTTCTGATGAACAGAAAGCAGATTTGAAATTCTTCCAGGAAGTGAAAGGAGGAAAGGCGTTATTATGTTGGATTATTCAAGATTTGGGAGATCAGCTGACTCCTAAAGGATTGAATGCAACGCAATATTGGGTAGAAGAAAAGGGACAAGGAAACTTCATTGAAGGAGTAAAAGCATATGCAAATGCTATTTGTGATAGTATTGAAAAGTACAATCTTGATGGTTTTGATATTGACTACGAACCTGGATATGGACATTCCGGAACTTTAGCAAACTACCAGACAATCAGTCCTAGCGGTAATAATAAGATGCAGGTTTTCATTGAAACTTTAAGTGCCCGCCTACGTCCTGCTGGAAGAATGTTAGTTATGGATGGTCAGCCGGATCTCTTATCTACAGAAACTTCAAAATTGGTTGATCATTACATCTATCAGGCATACTGGGAATCAAGTACTAGTTCTGTAATTTATAAAATAAATAAACCGAATCTGGACGACTGGGAGCGTAAAACAATTATTACCGTTGAATTTGAACAAGGGTGGAAAACTGGTGGCATAACTCATTATACAAGTGTGCGTCCTGAATTGAACAGTATGGAAGGGAATCAGATTCTTGACTATGCAACACTCGATTTGCCCAGTGGTAAGAGAATAGGTGGTATAGGTACTTATCATATGGAGTATGACTACCCGAATGACCCTCCTTACAAATGGTTGAGAAAAGCCTTGTATTTTGGTAATCAGGTATATCCTGGTAAGTTCGATTAATATTAAAGAATGACTATTATGAAAAAGAATATTTATTTAGCTGTTCTGTTATTCTTAACAGGTTGTCAAAATGAGTTATATAAAAATCCTTTGGATGATTTTCAAAGTGAGCAAGGAGTATATATAGCTAATAACAGCGTATTACAAAGCTTTGTGGAAGAAGGCAAAGATGTGGAAATTAAAGGGCTGCAAGTAGCTTTAGCTGTTCAAGATACTAAAGAAATAAAAGTTACATTGGAGGCTGGTAATCAAGCTCAGTTAGATGCTTATAATGCTAAAAATGGAACTAACTATATAGTACTTCCTAAAGAGATGTATGAGATCTCACAGAAAATAACATTTATGCCTCTTTATGCAATGATGGATGTTCCTATTTCTTTGAAGAATGTAAAATTCTCACTAGAAGGTAACTATGCTTTGCCTATACGTATTACAGGAGGTGACGTGAATATTATCAGAGGGCAAGAAGAGACTTTACTTGTACTTGAGCAAAGAGTGAATACAAAAGCGCTCCGGATAAGTACAAGTGGAAGTGGTTCGGGGAGCGAGGATGATAAAATGTTCCCTAACGATTTCAAAGTTGATCAATGGACAATGGAAGTTATGGTCAATAGGGCTAGTTACAAAAGTAACAATCGTTCTATTTGTGGAACTAAATTGGTTGCCAATGCTGGTCCTATGGATGAGATTTATACTCGTTTCGGTGATGTAACTATTAACCCTAATCAATTACAAATTAAGACGGGAAGCTCTCAGATTGATGTTCCCGCTGACAAATTCTCTGCACAGCCTGACACTTGGTATATGTTAGCTTTCGTATATGATGGTCAAAAGAATTATGTATACGTGAACGGAGTGCTGGTTGCTGACCGGGAAATCAGAACAGGTCCTTATGGATTGATTGGCTTTTGGATTGGTGGTTCAAACGAGCTGATTCGTGAGGTTCGTTTTTGGAAAACGGCCAGAACTTCGCAAGAGATAGCTTCGAATATATGGAAGATGGTAAATCCTGACGATGACAATTTACTGCTTTATTATCCATTGAATGGGAAGAAGAGGGATAGTGCTACCGGAGAAATTACAGAGGATGAGACTCTGCTTTGGGACTGGAGTAAGAATGGTAAGAATTTACCCAAGCCATCAAGTTATTCTTTTGATGATAACAAAGGGAACGGGTTTATATTCCCACCGCAAGAATAGCAACAAACTACAATAAATTGTACATATAGAAAAGGCTGCCTTTGGAATGAGGCAGCCTTTGTTTTTACTATACATTGTAAATAATAACAACATAAATAAAGAGACAGAACTATCCACTCAACAATTCATATATTTACACAAATATACAAATTATCAAATACAAATATCAATGGTTATATTTAGTATGAGATGTTCTTCTCTCATACTACTCCGCATATCTCCCAATCAATCACGCTTGCCAACGCCCAACCCCTAAAAGTCACAATGGGTGAAGACACGCAAACCTTGGACGAAGTAGTAGTTACTGCGTTGGGTATCAAACGTGAACAAAAAGCGTTGAGTTATAATGTACAGCAAGTAAAGGGAGAAGCTTTAACAGCGGTGAAAGATGCCAACTTTATCAATTCGCTTGCAGGTAAAGTAGCCGGTGTGCAGATAAGCAGCGGTGCTACAGGTGCCGGTGGTGCTACACGTGTTGTAATGCGTGGTATGAAGTCATTGACCAAGAATAACAATGCTTTATATGTGATTGACGGTGTACCTATGTTTAACACAGGTTCAAGTGGTGGTGACGGTCAGTACGGATCAATGGGTGGTTCTGATGCAGTAGCAGACTTAAACCCGGACGATATAGAAAGTATAAGTATGATGACCGGACCGTCAGCTGCTGCCCTTTATGGCTCTGCCGCAGCCAATGGAGTAGTCCTGGTTAACACAAAGAAAGGGAAAAAAGAAAAGATATCACTTACTGTTTCCAATAGTACGACCTTCTCCAAGGCATATATTATGCCTGAGATGCAGAACAGATACGGAACAAGTTCAGGCTTGTTCAGCTGGGGAGATCTGACAGATAAAAGATATGATCCGAAAGACTTCTTCAATACCGGTAGTAATATTATAAACTCCATTACATTATCGACAGGAAGCGATAAAAATCAGACTTACTTCTCAGCTTCCACGACAAATTCAGATGGTATTTTACCAAATAACAGCTACAACCGCTATAACTTTACCGCACGCAATACAACTAACTTCCTGAATGATAAGCTGACACTGGATATCGGTGCGCAATATATCATACAGAATAATACCAATATGGTATCTCAGGGACAATATTACAATCCCCTACCCGCTTTGTATCTGTTTCCACGCGGAGATAATTTTGATGAAATCCGCCTGTACGAACGTTACGATACAAATTACGGATTTATGAAACAATACTGGCCTTATGGCGACGGCGGACTGTCTTTGCAGAATCCTTACTGGACTCAAAACCGCATCAGACGTACCTCTGACAAAAAACGCTATATGCTGAATGCCTCTCTGAAATGGAAAGTTACAGACTGGTTAAATATCACCGGACGTGTCAATTTGGACAACTCGGATTATCGTAACAAAACAGAAAAATACGCTTCAACACTTGCCACTTTCTGCTCTGTCAATGGTGGTTTTGAAGATGCTATGCGTCAGGAACGTTCTTTATATACCGATTTAATGGCTACTGTTGATAAAACATTCGGAGATTTCCGTCTGAATACCAATATAGGTATGTCACTTTATCACACTTCCATGCAGACAATCGGCTTTGCTGGTGACCTGATTATACCTAACTTCTTTGCACTGAATAATATTAATTACGCTGCAAACTATAAACCACTACCGGACGGATACGATGACGAAGTACAAAGTATATTCGCTAATGTCGAATTAGGATGGAGAAGTCAACTTTACCTCACGTTGACCGGACGTAATGACTGGGATTCCAAACTGGCTTTCTCCAATCAGTCTTCATATTTCTACCCTTCTGTCGGCTTATCGGCTGTACTGACGGAAATGTTCGCTCTGCCTAAAATCATATCTTATGCAAAAGTACGTGGTTCTTACACAGTTGTAGCCTCTTCTTTCGACCGCTACCTGACTAACCCGGGATATGAATATAACAGCCAGACTCACAACTGGGCAAACCCGACAGTTTACCCGATGGACAATCTGAAACCGGAGAAAACCAAATCATGGGAAATCGGTCTGAACTTGAAGTTCTGGGAAAACCGCTTCAATCTGGACGCAACCTATTATCGTTCCAATACTTTAAACCAGACATTTAAAGTAGATATTCCCTCTTCCTCCGGATATAATAAGGCAATCGTTCAGACTGGTAATGTACAAAACCAAGGAATCGAACTGGCGCTCGGCTTCACCGACGAATGGGCAGGATTCAGATGGGCATCAAATGCTACTTTCACTCTGAACCGCAACAAGGTAAAACGTCTGGCAGGCGGTAGCACCAACCCTGTAACGGGCGAACTGATCGATATGCCAAACATGCCTGTAGGATGGCTTGGTAAAGAGAATGTAGCTCCCCGAGTAATCTTGACAGAAGGAGGTACAATGACCGACATATACGTGTACAATGAATTAACCAAAGATAATAACGGAAATATAAAAGTGGATGCTCAGACCGGAGGACTTAGTATGCATACGGCAGAGACTCCTACCAAAGTCGGAAATTTGAACGCCAACTATAATTTAGGCTGGACCAACAATTTCACTTACAAAGGAATCAATCTGGGAGTCGTACTTTCCGCACGTGTAGGTGGTCTGGCATACTCAGCCACGCAAGGTGTTCTGGACTACTATGGCGTATCAAGTATCACGGCAAATGCACGTGACAATAAAGGTATACCAATGAATAACGGAAAAGTAGATACACAGAAATACTATCAGACCATCGGTACCGGTGAAGGCGGTTACGGAAGATACTATTTATACAGTGCCACCAATGTCCGTCTTCAGGAACTCAGTCTTAGCTATACACTTCCCAAGAAATGGCTGAACAATGTAGCCAATGTAACCTTCGGGCTTGTAGGACGCAACCTGTGGATGATCTATTGCAAAGCACCGTTTGACCCTGAATTGTCTGCTTCTACATCCAGTAACTACTATATGAATGTGGACTACTTCATGCAACCAAGCATGCGCAATATAGGATTTAATGTAAAAGTACAATTCTAAATTAATGAGAAAATTATTATGAAGAAATATCTAAGAAATATAACAGTCGGTACTGCTTTGGTATTAGTTGCCGGGAGTTGTACCGGTAATTTTGAAGAATACAACACCAATCAATTCCAGATTCATGAAGCTGACCCTTCTACTTTGATGAAGTCAATGATTGAGACGATCGTAAACATTCAACAGAATGACTCGCAGATGATGGATCAGATGGTCGGTCAGTTAGGAGGCTATCTGACATGTGCGAATGTATGGAGCGGCACTAACTTCGGCACATTCAATCAAAGTGATGCCTGGAATGCAGGTCCCTGGAATACTAATTTCGAGAAAATATACGGTAATTTCTTCCAGATACAGGAAGCAACTAATGAAAGCGGGCACTATTATGCTTTTGCACGTATGATACGGGCCATAACCATGCTGCGTGTTGCCGATTGTTACGGTCCGATGCCCTACAGTCAAGTGAAAAAAGGTAACTTCTATGTAGCTTATGACACAGAAGAACAAGTCTATAAGAATATAATGGAAGATTTTGCAAGCGCTGCCAACGTACTCTATAACTATTACAAAGATACCAATGGTAACGCACCGCTCGCCAGCAACGACCCTATATTCAGCGGCAATTATGCCAACTGGGCAAGACTCGCAAATTCCATGCGACTGAGGGTGGCTATCCGCATCAGTACAGCATATCCGGAGATGGCAAAAGAAAATGCGGAAGCTGCCGCATCTCATGAAGCCGGACTGATCGAAGCAAATAATGACAATGCCATGATGGATTGCGGCTCGCAGACAAACCCTTACCAATTGGCAGCTGTAAGCTGGGGTGATTTGCGTGTCAATGCCAATATCGTTGATTATATGAACGGATACGGTGATCCGCGTATGTCTAAATACTTCAACCATTCAACATTCACTGGTCACACTCAGGAATATGTGGGCATGCGCTCCGGAGAAGATGGTTTTGCCAAAAGTGACGTTGCAGGTTATTCCATACCGGCCATCACAGGAACTTCAAAGCTATTGGTATTCTGCGCTGCTGAAACAGCATTCCTCCGTGCGGAAGGCAAACTGAAGAACTGGTCTGTCGGCAATAAATCGGCTAAAGAGTACTATGAAGAAGGAATCAAACTCTCCATGGAACAGTACGGCACAACAATGCCTGACAATTATCTGACAAATACCGAAAAACCGACAGTATCACATAATAA
Source organism: Bacteroides sp. B1-V-101 (assembly GCF_023656585.1). Taxonomy (NCBI): domain Bacteria; kingdom Pseudomonadati; phylum Bacteroidota; class Bacteroidia; order Bacteroidales; family Bacteroidaceae; genus Bacteroides; species Bacteroides sp. B1-V-101. The sequence continues at coordinate 11,112 of NZ_JAMOKH010000023.1, forward strand.
TGATCCCAGAGGCCATGCATATACCATCTCCAACACCGTTGCCGTTGCATGGAATGACAACAATGAAGAAGAAAATCTTCAGCGTATCATTACTCAGAAATGGATAGCCAACTATCCGTTGGGACTGGAAGCATGGGCTGAATATCGCCGTACCGGTTATCCGGAACTCTATCCTTGCATCGACAATCTGTCTCCATCAGGAGTAGACAGCAAGCGTGGTATGCGTCGTCTGAGATTCCCTTACACGGAAGTACAGAACAACCATTCCAATTATCAGCAAGGTGTTTCGTATCTGAAAAATGGTGGTCCGGATAATGAAGCCACAGATTTGTCGTGGGGAAAAACTAATTAATATAACCTCCTAACTAGAATTAATATGAAAAAGAATTATTTACTATATTTTTTATTGTTAGCGTTGAGCACCCCAATATGGGTGAGCTGTAATGACTGGACAGAATCAGAAGCAAAAGATTACTTCGAAGGTCCTTCAGAAGAATACTATGCAGCCCTGCGCGCATATAAAAAGTCTGATCATCCCAAAGCTTTCGGATGGTTCGGCAACTGGACAGGCGAAGGCGCTTCATTAGTAAACAGCATGGCAGGAATCCCGGATAGCGTGGATGTCGTTTCCATCTGGGGGAATTGGTCGAATATTACAGAAGCGCAAAAGAAGGATCTCAAGTTCTGTCAAGAAGTAAAAGGAACTCGCTTCACCATGTGCTTTATCATCACTTCGGTAGGTACACAGATCACTCCACAACATATATATGACAATTGGGAGTCAATGGGATTCGCAAGCCAACAGGAAGCTGTTAATGATTTCTGGGGCTGGCCTTCGGACGAGTCTGATAAAGAAGCCGTCGAAGCATCTATCCGCAAATATGCAAATGCTATCGCTGATACGATCAACAAATACGGCTATGACGGATTCGATATCGACTACGAACCAAACTATGGTAATAAAGGTAACATTGTGGACGACGATGACAGAATGTTCATATTCGTAGACGAACTTGGCAAACACTTCGGTCCTAAATCGGGAACCGGCAAGTTATTGATCATTGACGGCGAACCGCAAAGTATAAAGAACAGACCCGATGTAGGCCCTTACTTTGATTACTTTATCATTCAGGCCTATAAACCCGGTAATGACAACAATCTGGACAAACGTCTGATAGACGGTGGTGTAGCAGGTCCGGGACTCGTTCAGACTTACGGTAGCGTAATGTCCGAAGAGCAAATCACAAAGATGACCATCATGACCGAAAACTTTGAGGCTGTAGATGCTGCTATGGATGGCGGATATCCTTATACCGACCGTTATGGCAACAGCATGAAATCTTTGGAAGGAATGGCACGCTGGCAACCGAAAAATGGTTTCCGTAAAGGCGGAGTAGGAAGCTATCATATGGAAGCAGAGTATCCGACAAATCCGGAATACAAGAATCTACGCAAAGCTATCCAGATTATGAATCCTTCTACCAAACCGTTAATTAAATATTAATTCACTATGAAACAGATTAAAAACATAAGAAACTTCTTGTTGATATCGCTTATCGCAGGCGGTACATGGATCGGCTGTGACGATGCGAATTATAGTACATTGGACACGCACGTCTTCTTCGAAGAAGCTTTAACTGCAACAAGCACCAAAGTGACTGTTATGGGCAGCGGTGAAACCAATGTCACACTGAACGCGCATATCAGCAATACACAACAGAAAGACAACAGCTATAGTCTGGCAATAGATCAGGCTGCTCTTGACGCATACAACAAGGCTAATGGTACAAACTACATCGCATTGCCGGAAACCCATTACACCCTTCCGGACAATATTACGATTAAAGCAGGCGCTTATAATGCAGATCCCATTTCCATACATATCAAAGCATTCTCCGAGGAAATGAATGCATCCGGTGAATCATATGCTTTACCCGTACGCCTGGTAGCAAAACAAGGTAGTATTGATGTAATGCCTGTTACCGGTAGCTTGGTGATTCTTGCCAATAGTATCATGGAATTTTCCGCCCCGCAATTTGTTGGAAGTACAGAACTCGTAGCCCAGAAATTCTCTGAAGCTCCTGAAACCTACAACGAGTTTACTGTCGAAGTTCGTTTCCAGGTAAGCAATACTGCCAATCGTAACCGTGCAGTATTCAGCACATCCGGCAGCGACGGCAAGAGCTTGTTATTGCGTTTCGAAGATCCGCAAAGCGACAATAGTGACCACAAAGCTCACTCATTAGTTCAGATTCAGACTCATGAAACCTATCTGAATCCGACCTACTCTTTCGAACCTAATAAGTGGCAACATCTTGCTGTGACATACAACGGTTCTAAATATCGTATCTATATTAACGGTAAAGACGGAGGTTCAAAAGACGTTGCCGGCGGGCCTTGTATATTTGGTAATATGAGTTGGTTCAGTGGCGGTAGCTGGTGGAGCGGATGTAAAATCTTGGTAAGTGAAGCCCGTATCTGGTCTGTATGCCGGTCGGAAATTCAGATTCAGAACAACATGACTATCACAAGTCCAAAATCTCCGGGATTAGAAGCTTATTGGAGATTCAATGAAGGTAAAGGTAATGTATTTGAAGATGCTACCGGTAAAGGGCATACTATTACCACAACAGTCACTCCTGTGTGGATAGATAAGATTCTGTCTACAGATGAAGCTACTCCATGGAAATAAAATGATGGTACAATTTTAATATAGTTACTATGAATAAAGTATTTCAATCAATAATCATTACACTCATGAGTGCAATGATCCCTTTCTTCTCATCTTGCAGCGATGATGATTCGGTCAACGAATGGGATATGAGCTATGTTTCTTTATTGCCGGCAGATTATTTGAGACCGACTCCTTCGTTTACACTAAAGCATGTGGAAGAAGAAGGTATTGAAGGCAGTGTTGAGTTTCAGTTTATGGCTACAACACAAAAAGCTGTTACCCAGGATATAAATGTACACTATAGTGTCACCTGTGATGGTATAGATGCAAACAAAATCAATCTGTCTGCCAAAAATCTGTTGATAAAAGCTGGTTCTACAGCTTCAGAACCGATTACTTTGAGCATCACAGACTGGAAGTATCTGGAAAATACCAAAGAAGCGCTTGAGTATACTCTGAAAATAAAAATCGCAGATATCGAATCAACATCGGCGGAAGTTACTAATGCAGCATACTATCAGGAAATAGTTCTGAAAATCTCTAAAACCGCAGAAAAGAAAAAGGAAAGTGTGCTACTGACCAACGTCAAAGACTGGATATTCACCTTTATGACCGGAGTAGAAAATTCGGCATCAAACTCTGTCGCAGGAACAGGAACGAATGACGTTGCTACAAATGGAGTACCTTTCTGGTTGACAGTTGACTTCAAAGAAGTTAAAAACGTCACAGGCGTTCAAACAACCCATTGGGGAGCCGGATATGCTCCTTCAAAAGTGGAAATATTCTCTTCGGAGAATGGAGATGACTGGGTATCCATCGGACAATGGGATACTAAAGGAAGAACTCAGACTATCACATTCGACGAGCGGGTTAAGACACGTTACCTGAAGTATCAGATGATTACTGTTCCCAGCCGCGTAGATATCACAAGGTTCTATATTTATGCATGGTAATAAGCGTATGGAATAAGTTTTCCATCAATTAAATATCGGACAAGAGCAGACTTACAAGAAAAATGTATAAGTTTGCTCTTGTTTTTATATAGAGCTACAATCCACCTTTAGCAAACATAAATTAGATAAAATGAAAAAACATCATCTATTAGGAGTCATTCTTTTATGCAGTGGACTATTTTCCTGTTCTTCAGGAGTTATTCAGCAGGCAAACTACGAAGTTATTCCTCTGCCTCAGGAAATCAAAATTACGACCGGAAGCTTTGTACTAAATGACCGTACTTCCATCGTCTATCCGAAAGATAACAAAGAAATGCAGCAAAATGCAAATCTGTTGGCGAAATACATTCATCAGATGTCCGGCAAAAAGCTGAAAGTCATTGACGAGCCAGTCACTTCAAACGCAATAATCTTAGCAACAGGTCTGAATGCAGACAATGCCGAAGCATATCAACTAAAAGTAACCCAAGACAACGTAACCATCACAGGTACTTCAGAAGCAGGAACTTTTTATGGCATACAGACTTTACGGAAGTCACTCCCAATTACAAACAAAGGAGACATAAGCCTTCCTGCTGCCGAAATTAACGACTATCCACGTTTCTCCTATCGCGGAGTACATTTAGATGTTTCACGCCATTTCTTCCCGGCCGACTCTGTCAAACGCTTTATTGATATGATGGCTTTACACAATATCAACCGTCTTCACTGGCATCTGACCGATGATCAGGGATGGAGAATTGAAATCAAAAAACGTCCGGAGTTGACCACTATCGGTTCCAAACGCTCGGAGACAGTCATCGGACATAATTCTGGAGAATATGACGGCATTCCCTATAGCGGTTTTTACACACAGGATGAAGCTAGGGAGATTGTAAAATATGCACAGGAACGCCATATCACAGTAATACCGGAAATTGACCTTCCGGGACATATGCAGGCTGCGCTTGCTGCTTACCCCGAATTGGGTTGCACGGGCGGCCCCTATGAAGTATGGAAAATGTGGGGAGTATCAGAAGATGTGCTCTGTGCCGGAAATGACAAGACACTGGCATTTATAGAAGATGTCCTGAATGAAATTGTAGATATTTTCCCATCCGAATATATTCATGTCGGCGGTGATGAATGCCCGAAGGTACGTTGGGAGAAATGCCCGAAATGTCAGGCACGTATCAAGGAACTGGGACTAAAAGCCGATAAAGATCACACAGCCGAACAAAGGCTTCAGAGTTATATCATTAATTATGCTGAACAGTTTCTTAACGGCAAGGGACGTCAGATCATTGGTTGGGAAGAAATACTGGAAGGAGGACTGGCACCCAATGCCACTGTGATGTCATGGAGAGGTATAGAAGGAGGAATTGAAGCAGTGAAGCATAAACATGACGCAATCATGACACCCAGTTCATTCCTGTACTTCGATTACTATCAGACCATGGATACAGACAATGAACCGCCTGCTATCGGAGGGTATGTACCTTTAGAAAAGGTATATAGCTACGAACCGGTTCCTCAGATACTCACTCCCGAAGAAGCTAAGCATATCGTAGGCATACAAGCCAACTTATGGACGGAATATATCCCTACTTATAGTCAGGTAGAATATATGGAACTCCCCCGTATGGCCGCATTATCAGAAGTACAGTGGACTATGCCGGAGAAAAAGGAATATGCGGATTTCCTGAAACGATTACCCGGACTGATCGCTGTCTATGACATCAATCAATATAACTATGCCAAACATATCTTCCAGGTAAATTCCCAATATATCCCTGATACCGAAGCCAACGTATTGAATGTTGCCTTATCCACTATTGATAATGCTCCGGTCTACTATACACTCGATGGCAGTGACCCCACAGCCAGTTCCAATATATACACGGACACACTGAAAATCGGCCAAAGCTGCACACTGAAAGCAATCACTATCCGTCCCAACGGCAGTAGTGCAGTGTTGAAAGAGGATATCAAATTCAACAAAGCCACCATGAAGCCGATCACCATGCAGCAGCCCATTAATGAAAAGTATAAATTCGAAGGAAAGAATACACTCATTGACGGACTGGCAGGAAGCAGAAATTACCGTACCGGACGATGGATTGCCTTCTATCAGAACGATCTTGAAGCAGTGATTGACCTGCAACAGGAGACTCCGATAAGCAAAGCATGGGTACGCACCTACGTAGAAATAGGAGAAGAAATTCTTGATTTACGCGAACTTTCCGTAGCCGTATCAAACGATGGAAAAGAGTACAAAGAAGTAAAATCCGAAGTTTACCCCGCCGTCAGTAAGGAAGATAAGAATGGCATCTATACCCATGAACTTTCTTTCGATACAGTGCAGGCACGTTATGTGAAAATAACAGCCCGTCCGGAATATAACATACCGGCATGGCATTGGGGTAAAGGAAGACCGGCATTTATATTCGTAGATGAAATAGGGCTGGAATAAAACTTAAAAAGGTATGTCGCTGGGCGACATACCTTTTTTTAACATTCTCTTTATCCTCTTTATTTTTTAGACAATCGAATAATCCGTCCTTCCTTCTTATAGCTGAAGTGATTTGTATGCATCAATACATTCAATATTTCGTCCGGAAGATTATCAGTAGAGAATTCACCGGTGAACCGTTCGGTCTTCAGACTTTCGTCATCATACACAAACTTCAAGTCATACAGTTTCTCCATAATATTTGTAATCTCCAGCAATGAATGTTGCTTAAATTTCAATTTTCCGTTAATCCACAGAAGAACTTCGGTCGGCTCGGCATATTCTATTAATTCAGCCTGATAGGTCGTTGTATTAATGTTCAACGTTTGTCCCGGTTTCAGCAGATAGCCATTATTGACGGTTCGCGGAGATTCCATTCGTACAGAACCTTGTAACAGAGTGGTCACTACCCTGTCCTCTTCTTCACGTGCCCGTACATTAAACTTTGTACCCAATACACAAGTCTTAATATGCTTCGTATTTACAATGAATGGAGCATGCTTGTCACGAGCCACTTCAAAGTAAGCCTCACCCGACAAATCAATCTGACGATCCGTACTCCAGAAAGAGTTACGGTAAATAAGCTTCGTAGATGCATTCAGCCAAACCTTACTACCGTCCGGAAGCACTGTTTGCGCTCTCTGTCCACCGGTAGTCATCACTGTATAATCAGAAAGTTTATTGGAAAGCAATCCCCACGCAATTCCGCCTGCGAAAACAAGACCTGCCAGAAAAGCGGCTGCCGCGGACGCATAACGTCCCCATCGAACCGATATACTTCTTCGCTTGGCTTTTTTCTCCTTTTCACGTACGAGCGACTTAAACTTCGTCAGTGACGCTTCTGTGTCTACAGCATCCATCACTGCCATACGGTCGCCTACAAAAAGGGTATAATATAGCTGCTCTAGTATTTGTCGGTTTTCCGGTGCTTCTTCACACCATAGTTCTACCTGCTGACATTCTTCGTCATTGCATCCTCCCCTCAGGTAGTTCATCAAGATAGATTCATCCATGTTCAATCATCCTTTTACTATAAAAAAATATAATACCTCTGTTATTAATACAGTTGGCAGCGCAAATATACTAAACTAAAAAAGAAAAAAATATTTTCTCCCGTTTTATTTCGTTTCTTTCATTGCTTTCATTATTTTTGCTCTGCATAAAAAATAATGAAGAATGCAACAACCTCCTATATACCTAGATATTAACAATAATAAATCTATCATCAATGCCTTGAAAGCAGGCGAAGAATATGTATTCGACGCTGTCTACAGGCATTATTTCCGTAGATTGTGCGCCTTTTGTTCGCAATATGTCAGCGAGCAGGAGGAGATTGAGGAGATTGTACAGGACACGATGATGTGGTTATGGGAAAACCGCTGTAACCTTATGGAAGAGCTTACATTGAAAACGCTTCTCTTTACTATTGTCAAAAACAAAGCTCTGAACCGTATTTCCCATTTCGAGATCAGACGAAAAGTACATCAGGAGATTACAGAAAAATTCGAGAAAGAATTCGACAATCCTGACTTTTATCTGGAAAATGAGTTGTTCCGCCTTTATGAGAATGCTCTGAAACAGCTTCCCAAAGATTATCGGGAAGCATACGAAATGAATCGTAATCACCGGATGACCCATAAAGAAATTGCAGAAAAGCTGAACGTCTCTCCCCAAACCGTTAACTATCGTATCGGACAGGCTTTAAAGCTATTACGCATTGCCCTAAAAGACTATTTGCCTTTATTTATTCTTTATTTCGGGCTTGACATATTCAAACAATCATGAAACAATTCATATCAAAAGCATGAGTGAACTCCTAGTCTATAAAGCCTCGGCAGGTTCAGGCAAAACCTTTACCCTTGCAGTGGAATACATAAAGTTGCTGGTACTGAATCCACGTGCCTACCGACAGATTCTCGCTGTTACCTTTACCAATAAGGCAACAGCAGAAATGAAGGAACGTATTCTCAGTCAGCTATACGGCATTCAGATCGGTGACAAAGATTCCGAGGCCTACCTGAACCGCATCAAAGAAGAAACAAAGAGGACAGAACAGGAAATACGGGAAGCCGCAGGAATCGCCCTCGGATATATGCTGCACGACTACAGTCGTTTCCGTGTAGAAACCATCGATTCTTTTTTCCAGTCCGTCATGCGCAATCTGGCTCGTGAGCTGGAACTCAGTCCGAATCTGAATATCGAACTGAACAATGCGGAAGTACTCAGTGATGCGGTGGACAGCATGATTGAGAAACTGGGTCCCACCTCTCCTGTCCTCGCATGGCTGTTAGACTACATCAACGAACGAATAGCTGATGACAAACGCTGGAATGTATCGGATGAAGTCAAAAATTTCGGGCGCAACATCTTCGACGAAGGATATATAGAAAAAGGTGAAGGTCTCCGCCAGCGCCTCCGCAATCCGGATACCATCAAAGAATACCGCAAGCAGCTGAAAGCTTTGGAAACAGAAATCCTGGAGCAAATGAAAGGATTCTATGACCAGTTTGAAGGAGAACTGGAAGGACACGCCCTTACCGCAGATGAACTAAAAAACGGTTCACGGGGAATCGGCAGCTATTTCCGTAAGCTGAACAATGGCATTCTAAGTAATGACATCCGCAATGCCACTGTAGAGAAATGCCTGGAAGATGCCAAACACTGGGCTACTAAAACATCTCCACGGTTTGCCGATATTATTGATCTTGCGAAATCCAGCCTGATGCAGATACTGGAGGATGCGGAGAAGCTGCGTTCTAAAAACAATCTCCTGCTAAATAGTTGCCGGCTTTCCCTGCAGCATCTCAACAAGGTACAGCTTCTCGCCAATATCGACGAAGAAGTGCGACAGCTGAACCATGACAACAACCGGTTCCTTTTATCAGATACCAATGCCCTGCTCCATCAACTGGTTAAGGACGGAGATTCCTCTTTCGTGTTCGAAAAGATAGGAACCAACATCCGCAATGTCATGATCGACGAGTTTCAAGACACCAGCCGGATGCAATGGGGAAATTTCAAACTGCTCCTGCTCGAAGGGCTTTCACAAGGAGCAGACAGCCTGATAGTAGGAGACGTCAAACAGTCCATCTACCGCTGGCGAAACGGTGACTGGGGAATCCTTAACGGTCTGAACGACCGCATCGAGCATTTCCCCATCAAGGTAAAGACCTTAGCCACCAACCGGAGAAGTGAGACCAATATCATCCGGTTCAACAACCAAATATTCACTGCTGCCGTAAATTACCTGAACGAAGTATACAAAAAACAGTTGGGCAAAGATTGCGATGATCTTCAGAAAGCCTATGCCGATGTGGTACAGGAATCTCCGCGAAGTGTACAGAAAGGATATGTCAAAGCCACTTTTCTGGAACCGGACGAAGCGCATGACTATACAGACCAGACGCTGATAAGTCTCGGTGAAGAAGTAGAGCATCTGCTTTCTTCCGGTGTACGGCTGAATGACATAGCTATCCTTGTACGCAAGAACAAAAGTATTCCCCGCATCGCGGACTACTTCGACAAAGAGTTACATTATAAAATTGTATCAGACGAAGCCTTCCGCCTCGATGCCTCTCTTGCCATCTGCATGATGATAGACGCACTGCGATTTCTATCCGACGAGAGCAATAAAATTGCACGGGCCCAACTGGCAATAGCCTATCAGAACGAAGTTCTGCAAAAGAATCTGGACTGGAACACCCTTCTGCTCCTTCCGATAGAAAACTATCTGCCGCCCGCATTTCTTGAAAAGCAGAAAGAACTCCGTCTTATGCCTCTCTACGAATTGCTGGAAGAACTATTCAGCATCTTCGAAATGAGTCACATTGAAGAACAGGATGCCTATCTGTTTGCCTTCTTCGATGCCGTAACGGATTATTTGCAAAGTAACTCCTCGGAGCTCGACGGTTTTATCCGCTACTGGGATGAGACGCTGTGCAGCAAAACCATTCCCAGCGGTGAAGTGGAAGGTATCCGAATCTTCTCCATCCACAAATCCAAAGGATTGGAATTTCATACAGTACTCCTTCCCTTCTGCGACTGGAAACTGGAGAATGAAACGAATAACCAACTGGTATGGTGTGCCCCTCAGGAAGCTCCGTTCAATGCCATGGATATCCTTCCCATCAATTACTCGACACAAATGGCCGAATCCATCTATGGGAACGATTATCTGCTGGAACGTCTTCAACTGTGGGTGGACAATCTCAACCTGCTTTATGTAGCCTTCACCCGTGCCGGAAAGAATCTGATCATCTGGAGCAAGAAAGGACAAAAAGGAACTATGTCCGAACTGTTGGCCAATACACTGCCTGTAGTTGCCCTCAAAGAAGGCCTCGACTGGGAGGAAGATTGCTATGAACAAGGAGAACTCTGTCCTTCGGAAGAAGAAAAAGCAAAAACTTCGACCAATAAACTGACTCAGAAGCCGGATAAGTTGCCTGTCCACATGGAGTCCATGCGTCATGAGATTGAATTCCGTCAATCCAACCGCTCCGCCGATTTCATTCAGGGGATCGAGGAAGAAGAATCGGATGACCGTTTCATTCATCGCGGACGTATGCTGCACACGCTATTTTCTGCCATAGAAACAGCAGAAGATATTGATCCGGCTATTGAGCGCCTCATTTTCGAAGGGGTCATCGCCAGCAGCGAAAAGGCCGAAGAAATACGGGAAGTAGCCCGAAAAGCATTCTCCTCCCCGGAGATTCAAGACTGGTATTCGGGGGAATGGACCCTGTTCAACGAATGTGCCATCATTTACAAAGAAAAAGGGGTGTTGCAAACCCGACGTCCCGACCGTGTAATGATGAAAGACGGTCAAGTAGTTGTAGTTGACTTCAAATTCGGTAAAGAGAACCTCCAATATAACAAACAGGTAAAAGGATATATGCAACTGCTTACTAAGATGGGATATAAAAATATCACCGGCTACCTGTGGTACGTAGATGAAGAGCTAATTGTAAAAGTGAAATAATGAAAGCCGCACCGCTCATAGGAATTAGTCGCCATAAGCTTGCTACTGATATACAGAGAACATCGGTTTACTTATAAAACACCTAACAATTGTCAGCCATGAAACGAGGAAAACAAAACTGCAAGATATTGAATGATATCCGCAGACAAAATGTTCAGGCAACAATAAACAAATATATAAGATAGAAAATATAGAACAAATATGCAATCATTTCTCCAACTAGTCGCTCATGATTTATATGCCAAGATAGGAAACGATCTGTCCCGTACAGTACTCGTCTTCCCTAACAAACGTGCCAACTTATTCTTCAACGAATATCTGGCAGGAGAATCCGACCAACCAATCTGGTCTCCTGCCGCAATGAGTATCAGCGACCTGTTCAGGAAGTTATCTGTACAGAAAGCGGGTGACCCTATCCGGTTGGTCTGCGAACTATATAAAGTATTCCGTGAAGAAACAGAAAGCCAGGAAACACTGGACGACTTCTATTTTTGGGGCGAGCTGCTGATCAGCGATTTCGACGATGTAGATAAAAACCTGGTAGATGCGGATAAGCTCTTCAGTAACTTGCAGGACCTGAAGAATCTGATGGACGATTATGAATTCCTTGATAAAGAGCAGGAAGAAGCGATTCAACAGTTCTTCCAAAACTTCTCTATCGAGCGTCGTACCGTACTCAAAGAGAAGTTTATCTCCCTTTGGGACAAACTGGGTACTATCTACCACCGCTACCGTGAGAACTTAGCGGAACTCGGAATAGCCTATGAAGGAATGCTATATCGCAATGTAATCGAGCAACTCGATACCACCCGACTGAAATACGACAAATATATTTTTGTCGGCTTCAACGTGCTCAACAAAGTAGAGACCAAGTTCTTTCAGCTATTACAAGATGCGGATAAAGCCATGTTCTACTGGGATTACGATCTCTTTTATACCAAGCAAATAGTCAAACACGAAGCCGGAGAATTCATCAACCGTAATCTGAAACTATTCCCGAATGAATTGCCCGAAAGTTGTTTCGACACTCTGCGGAAGCCGAAGAACATACGCTATATCTCCGCTTCTACCGAGAACGCGCAAGCCCGCTTTCTTCCGGAATGGGTACAAAGTACTCTTTCCACTGCCAACGAAGAAAAAGAGAACGCCGTAGTCCTCTGCAACGAAGCCCTGCTGCTTCCCGTACTCCACTCCATCCCGCAAGAAGTGAAAAACGTCAACATCACGATGGGTTTCCCGCTTGCACAAACTCCGGTATACAGCTTTATTAATGCCGCTATGGAATTACAAACGAACGGCTACCGTACCGCTACCGGACGTTTCACCTACGAAACCGTATCCGCTATACTGAAGCACCCATATACCCGTCAGCTATCCATCAACGCTGAACCTCTGGAACGGGAACTGACCAAGACTAACCGCTTCTACCCGCTCCCTTCGGAACTGAAAATGGATGATTTCCTGATCAAACTTTTCACTCCTCGAAGCGGCATCAAGGAACTATGCGACTACCTGACCGAATTAATCAAAGACATCTCCCTTCTCTATCGGGAAGAAAGCGAGTACAACGATATCTTCAACCAACTTTACCGGGAATCCCTCTTCAAGAGCTATACCACCATCAACCGTCTCTATAGCCTGATAGAAACTGGAGAGCTGAATGTACGCACCGACACACTAAGACGCCTGGTCAGCAAAGTGCTGACCGCCTCCAACATTCCTTTCCACGGTGAACCTGCCATTGGTATGCAAGTCATGGGAGTACTGGAAACCCGTAACCTTGACTTTCGCAATATCATCCTTCTCTCTCTCAACGAAGGACAATTGCCTAAATCAGGAGGTGATTCTTCCTTTATTCCCTATAACCTCCGGAAAGCTTTCGGTATGACCACCATCGAACACAAAAATGCGGTCTATGCCTATTATTTCTACCGACTGATACAACGGGCGGAAAACATCACCTTGCTTTACAACACTTCTTCCAATGGGCTGAACCGTGGAGAAGAATCCCGTTTCATGTTACAATTGCTTGTAGAAGGGCCTCACAAGATTACCCGCGAATATCTTGAAGCCGGACAATCTCCTCAAGGTACAACAGATATCAGCATAGAGAAAACTCCGGAAGTATTCGAACGACTTCGCTGCTCTTATGATTGTTCGAATCCCCAATCGTATATACTTTCTCCTTCAGCCCTCAACGCCTATCTCGATTGCCGGCTGAAATTCTATTACCGTTATGTAGCCAGACTAAAAGCACCGGACGAAGTCAGTGCGGAAATCGACTCCGCATTGTTCGGAACCATCTTCCACCTCTCCGCCCAATTAGCTTATACAGACCTGACCGCTAACAGGAAAATAATACAAAAAGAAGATTTGGAACGCTTGCTGCGCAACGAAGTCAAACTACAAAACTATGTTGACCTCGCTTTCAAGCAAGAGCTTTTCAAGGTTCCGGCAGACGAAAAGCCCGAATATAATGGCGTACAACTCATCAACTCCAAAGTAATCGTCTCCTATCTGAAACAACTGCTGAGGAATGACCTGCAATACGCCCCCTTCGAAATGGTCGCCATGGAAAAACCTGTTGCCGAAAAGATAACGATTCAGACCGGTCAAGGTCCGATCACCCTCCGATTGGGAGGAACCATCGATCGTATGGATGCCAAAGACACCACCCTGCGTATTGTAGACTATAAAACCGGAGGAAGCCCCAAGACGCCTGCCAACATCGAGCAACTGTTTACTCCGTCGGAAACGCGTCCCAACTATATCTTCCAGACTTTCCTGTATGCTGCCATTATGAGCCGGCAGCAGTCTCTGAAAGTAGCTCCTTCCCTTCTCTACATCCATCGGGCAGCCTCTGAAAGCTATTCGCCCGTCATTGAAATGGGAGAGCCACGCCAACCGAAGATTCCGGTCAACAACTTTGCCTTTTTTGAAGATGAATTCCGAGAACGTCTGCAAAGACTATTAAAAGAAATATTCGATGAGAATGAGCCTTTCACACAGACAGAAGATACAAAGAAATGTGCTTATTGTGATTTTAAAGCCATTTGTAAACGATAAAATGCTGAAAGAATAATTTATAACTATCAAACAAAACCTGTCCTGTTATTCTGAGCTGTCACTACTTCTCTTCTAAAGTAATGTGCTTAGAAAACAGGACAGGTTTTTATCTTATATCGAACTTATATTAGCTTTCCAACAACGGGATCGAGAAACTGAACGTAGAACCTTCTCCTTTCTTCGAAGTGAACCAGAGCTCACCTCCGTTCTTAGTAACAAAGTCCTTACAGAGCAGCAGTCCGAGTCCTGAACCTTCTTCATTATTTGTACCGAAAGTACTGAAATGCGTATCGGTATGCAACAATTTCTTCTGATTTTCTTCATCAATACCACACCCGCTATCCTTCACGCTAACTATCGCCATGCTATCTTCTTCTCTCAGTGATACCAAGACTTCCGATCCCTCGTTACTGAACTTGATTGCATTACTTATCAAGTTACGGATAACCGTCTTAATCATATCAATATCCGCACGTACTTCCATACGATCTTCAGGTATTTCCACAGCAATGTGGATATTCTTCAGCCCGGCTACCATTGTAAAGATCTCGCTCACTCCTTCCACTACTTCTACCATATCGATATTCTGGTAAACAACTTTCAGCTTACCAATCTGACTCTTCGTCCACTTCAATAAGTTGTCGAGTAAGGAAAATACATCCTCTGTTGTCTGATTGGCCATTGTCAGCAGTTCATACATTTCAGAGCCGATAGTTTCACTCGGTAAGTTCAGAATCAGCATATTGAGCACCATCTTAATAGAGCCCATAGGCGAACGCAGGTCGTGTGCAATCACAGAGTAGAGTTTATCACGTCCTATGATAGTCTTGCGCAACTCTTCTGTTTGTGCTATGATAATTCGTTTGGCTGCCACCAACGAGATCTGATGCGTTACACGAATAATCAGTTCCTCTTTATTAAACGGTTTGGAAATAAAATCGTTACCGCCCACCTGAAATCCTTTCACGATATCCGCCGTACTATTCAAAGCAGTAAGAAAGATCACTGGAATTTCGCTCATTTCTTCATCGGCCTTCATTTGCTGGGCTACTTCAAAACCGCTGATATCCGGCATCATCACATCCAGCAACACAAGATCAGGTTTTTCTTTCTTCACCTGCTCCAAAGCCTGAGTTCCATTGCCTGCTGTTACAATATTGAACTTCTCATTGGTCAGAAGCACCTTCAGCAGAAGGACATTTGAAATTACGTCGTCCACAATAAGGACCTTATATTCGGAAGGATTAATTTCCACATTCATATCATTCTATTTTTTATGTTACATCAGACATTTTTAAAATACTCAATCATACGCTTCAGCCCATCTTCCAGCTCGACGGTAGGCTGCCATCCTAGTTTCTCTTTTGCCAGTTTTATATCTGGCTGACGCTGTTTCGGATCATCGGTCGGCAGAGGTTTAAAAACTATCTTCGAAGTAGAGCCAGTCATCCGGATCACTCTTTCCGCCAATTCAAGAACCGGAAACTCATTCGGATTTCCAAGGTTCACCGGACCCGTAAAGTCATCTTCCGTATCCATCATCCGCACCATTCCTTCTATCAGGTCATCGATATACTGAAAACTGCGTGTCTGTTTCCCATCACCATATATCGTGATATCTTCATTATTCAGCGCCTGTATGATAAAGTTTGAGACCACACGACCATCATTAGGAAGCATTCTCGGACCATAAGTATTAAAGATACGAATGATCTTGATGCGAGTCTGATTCTGGCGGTAGTAATCCATAAACAAGGTTTCAGCACATCTCTTTCCTTCATCATAACATGAGCGATAACCTACCGGATTCACATTTCCCCAATAGCTTTCCGGCTGAGGATGAATAATTGGATCACCATACACTTCGCTAGTGGAGGCTTGCAGTATTTTGGCATCCAGTCTCATCGCCAGTCCGAGCATATTGATAGCCCCCATCACAGATGTTTTGGCAGTTTGAATCGGATCATGTTGGTAATGAATGGGTGACGCCGGACAAGCCAGATTGTAAATTTCATCCACTTCGGCAGAATAAGGATAAGTAACGTCGTGTCTTACAACTTCAAAATGATGATTTCCCATCAAATGCTTTATATTGTCCTTAGAACCTGTAAAGAAGTTATCCAAACATATAACGTCGTGTCCCTCATTTACAAGTCGAGTACAAAGATGCGAGCCTATAAATCCAGCCCCGCCACTTACCAATATTCTTTTCATCTTCTAATTTTAACTATTGTTTTTCAGAGAAGAGAACTTCCCCGTCTTGTTTATAGAGGCAAATGTAAACGATTTGCTCATAATATACAATTTTAAAGGTGGATATTTTTTAAGAAAAGCAAAAATAAAATAGTTTCAGTTTCCGAAACAACTTTCCTGTGTCAAGTGTTATTAATAGAAACAAACCACTAATTCAATAGGATTATGATAATGAATGAACTTAATACAAACCTGATAGAAGCGGCCAAAGAAAAGTTCCCTGCAAAAGGACAATTGGCAAATATATTAATGGATACCCTTTATATGGGTAAGGAAGCTATCTACCGGAGGCTGCGTGGCGAAGTCCCCTTTACATTTCAGGAAGCAGCCATTATTTCAAAAGAACTGGGGATATCCCTGGACAGAATTGCCGGAGTTAGCTTCAGCAACAATGCAATGTTCGATATCAATGTAGTAGATCATGGCAACCCCTTCGAAACTTACTATGATTTCCTCAACAAGCACGTCAAGTTATTCCATACGCTGCGGGAAGATCCGAATGCCTCATTAGGTACAGCCTCCAATGTAATTCCGCAGACACTATATCTGAAGCACGAACTTCTGGCCAAGTTCCGTTTCTTCAAGTGGATGTATCAGAATGAACATATTAAGTGCAAACATTTCGAAGAACTGGAGATTCCTCAAAAGATAATCAATGTCCAGCAAGATTTTGCGAAACTTTCGCATCATATTCATTCTACCGATTACATTTGGGACAGCATGGTTTTTCTTCATCTTATCAATGATATACAGTATTTTTCCGACATACATCTCATTTCAGACGAAATGAAGCAAAATCTGAAAGAAGAATTGCTAATACTTACAGATGAGTTGGAAAGGCTTGCTATAAAAGGAAAGACAGACTTTGGTAATGATGTGCATATTTATGTGTCACAAATCAACTTCGAGGCGACTTACAGTTATCTCGAGACAAGTACACTACAACTTAGTCTGATACGTGTTTATTCCATTAATTCACTCACTACACAGGACGTTCAGATGTTTCAAAGTCTGAAAGAATGGATTCAGTCATTAAAGAAATTCTCTACACTCATCTCAGAAAGTGGTGAGATGCAACGCATCCAATTCTTTAATCAACAGCGCGAAATCATTGATGCTCTATAGAGTTCTTCCTAATTTCGATAATCGAAACTAACTGAATTTTATAATTCCAAATCATGAAAGTAGACAAGCTTATTGCCTACTTTTTTCCATTATACGTTCTTTTTCTATCTCTATTCTATCAAATGAGAAAAAGCTCTTACTCTTCAGAACTGTTTTCCCACACAAAACTCTCGTTTACATGCCGTAATTTTGCATAGAATGTATCACATAAAGTATTAACGTATATAAAAGAGAACAAACAATGAAAAATGGTATTGTAAACGAGTTGATTACTGCAATGAAAGAACGGATCCCCAAAGGACAAAATCTTGCCAATTCTCTGGCAGACATCTTGTATATGGGTAAAGAAGCCGTCTATCGCAGACTACGGGGTGAAGTAGCTTTTACTATCGACGAAGTAGCCCTTCTGTCTAAAAAACTGGGGATTTCTATTGATCAGATTATAGGTAACCACCTTTCCAATAGAGTTACTTTTGATATGAACCTGCTGCATTCGCCCAACACTTTAGAAAGTTATTATGAGATTATCAGCCGTTATCAGCAGATATTCGATTATGTGAAAGGAGACGATACGACGGAAGTATATACAGCTTCCAATCTTCTTCCCTTCACACTTTATTCATCTTACGAATACATGTCTAAGTTCCGCCTTTGCCGATGGATTTATCAGAACGGGCAAATGAAAACACCGAACTCACTGGCAGAGATGCAGGTAGAAGACAGAATCGTGAAAGCACATAATAAGCTGAGTGAAAGTGTAAAGCAATGTCGGAAGACCTATTTTATCTGGGATAGCAACATCTTTCTTTCCTTTGTCAAAGAGATCAAGTATTTCGCAAGTCTGAATCTGATTACGGAAGACGACGTGGCACACCTGAAAGATGAACTCTACCAATTGCTTTCAGTCATGGAGACACTATCTGTTAAGGGAGAATTCAGTGAGGGGCGAAAAGTCTCTTTCTATCTCTCAAACATTGATTTCGAAGCGACTTACACCTACATAGAGAAACAAGACTACCAAGTCAGTTTGCTCCGGGTGTATTCCATCAATTCGATGGATTCGCAAAGTCCGCAAATCTGTCAGATACAGCGGAACTGGATTCAATCATTGAAACGACATTCCACACTAATTTCAGAAAGTGGAGAAGCCCAGCGTATCGAGTTCCTGCAAAAGCAACGTACAGTGATCGATACTCTCTAAAGTACAAACAGCCCGGATCATTATCGACCCGGGCTGTTCTCCCTTCAGGATATTACTATTTATCCTGTCCCACTAATAATAGTTCCCCACTATTCTTAGATCATTCTATTGATTCTCTTCCTGAATGCGATGCACCCATCCATTGACAACAATCTGTACAGCAAGCCATGATTCAGACAAGAAAAAGATTATATGATAGTTGCTCTGTCGATCCAGATATTCTTGTGTGCTCAGATTTTTACCCTCCGCATTGGTCATAGCAAGATAATCAATCAGATTTATATCGAACACTCTCTTTCCGGATGCTTTTTCAGTAAGCACCAAACGAGTTTTCCGGTCTTCCATCAGTCTCATTGTATTCATGTCTACATAGGCAGTCGCAGGATCCTTCTGTTCCATATAGTAAGGTCGGAAACTCAACACATCATCATCCAGTAATGAATTATCATGTCCCAGATGTCCATTAGATTCTATAATCTCATAGTCATAGTCATTCATATCCAGTGTCCAGCTGCCTGTATAAGACTGGAAGCCAAATCGTACGATTTTTGTATCTCTGATCAGATTTATCGTCTCAGTCTGGTGGACGGTCCCATCGAAGTTGACATTGATGACTTCACCATACCAGAGCGTTTCCATCCTTTTATTGATGATGAGAGAGGCTTCACGTTTTAGTTTCAATTTTAAATCCGTAAGAGTAGAGACACCAGGTGTCAATGAAGTGATATCATATGAATCACGTGCACCGGCCCATGCCATAAACTGATATTGTCCGACAGGAAGTTCAACTTCCATCAGATAATTGCCGGTAGACAATGCACTTCCCTCTTCAGCTTGTTTAAACAGATATTTCCCATTCTTATCAAATACATAAAGTTCTACTTTATCTACCTGAGCATGAAACGCATCCGCAAACTCCATGTTATAGTCATACTTGAACTTCACTGACAAGCGGCATTCCGGCAGGTCTTCATTAAAGCTGTCGCATGAAGCTACTATCCCGGAACTCATCAACAGAATACCTAAGGCAACGTAACATATAAGGCTTTTTAGATTCATATTTTCCTTTTTTTCAATTATATATAGAGGAAAAGAAATAATCTCTTTTCTCGTTATTTCCTAATTCAGAGGATAGAATACTTTATTGATTCCATCAAAAGTAATATCCCGAAATTTTAAAAAGTTTTCGGCAACTTTGAAAATATTGGGAGTAAAGTTGTGGGAGAGTTTCTCCCACAACTTTTATTTGAAAAATCTATTTCTATTACTAATTCCGAATTACATAATTTCCTCTTGAGTATACCAAGTCCAAGGATTAGGTATAATTTCAATAGACAACCAGCCTTCGTCACTCTCATCCGGCGTTCCTTCGTCCGGATCCGGAATAGCCGGATATCCTGGATTGTTAAACTTCTTAACATTGATATCGTAAACAGAGTTACGAACAACTCCAAATTCACCTAATTCATTTGTTACAGCACTGGTATCATCATGTTTGATCATAATTTTGTAGTAACTTACAGCACCTACATAATAAGTAAGACCTGTTACAGTTATAGCTCTGTCTTTAGCTGCAACATTTCCTACATTAGCTTTTGTTGCTTTAAAATCGTCAACAAGACTGGTAATAGCTGCAGCATCAGCTGTAGCAGGAAGGCTAATTTCACCTACACCAACAGCAGCTAAATATCTATTATACGCAGTAGTACGAGCAGTCGGGAAGGTAGTAGGCTCTTTATCAGCATATTTAGCTTTCAATTCTGCCTCAATCCACTCCATTAATGTAGCAAAAGTATAGAAGCCACCATTGATTAACATCCAGTCACCGACAAGTTTCGGATCTGTTTCCTGAGCTGTAGATGGAGTACCATCATTTGGCGCAGGTCTGCCATATTCAGACGGAATGAATTTAGCCTTCAACAGTACATGTGTAGTATAAGCATGTACATTATGAGTTGCAGTCTGCGTATTTTCAAGACAATATTCAGCAACTTTATTCACCGTAGTTGTAGGATCATTCCAAATTGAAGGAGCTGAAGTACTGGTATAAGCATTATAGTTAGCCAAAGCTTGAGTACTATAGTTAGGGTCAACTCTGTATGAACCGATCTTATACTGGTCAAACGGAGTAATACATGTACCACGAGCACCTAAAGGTTTATTAGCAGGAGTCTCATTCCAAGTCAACGTTCTCTTAGATACAGGGAAGAATGTCTTGTTAGTAGCATTCAACACCCATCCCGCATCCGAAATAGTTGCCTTTGCATCAGAATCAGCAGTAACATATACACGAACTTTTGATACAACACGGTCAATTCTGATAGATATTGGATTATTAGTAGCTGCTGTCTCAGTTGCATAAAGAGCCAAATCGACAGGAGCACCAAATGTTCCTGAAGCTTCATCTTCATCTGAAGGTTCTAACGAACCTTTGGCGTTAGACATCATAAATTTACCAGCAGTTGTCATAGAAGCCGAAGTATCGTCAAGAGCTGCATTTACTGTTGCATAAGTCGTTCCAACAGGCCATTTTTGATCTGTCTCACTAGCAGTCTTTGCTTCAAATTTAGGAGATGGATTCGCAATAATCAATATTCGTTTAGAAGTTGCAGGGACTTTAAAAGCCTTACCTGCAGCCCCACTAGGAATACCATTGGCATCAAGACCAGCTTCGTCATTATCCAATGTCAAGTCAGCAGTTACAGTTGCAGCATCCTCATTCGCATTTGCCGTAAAGAATATGGCACGCACTGTAGTGATTTTTGATTCGTCCTCTGTTGCAGCTTCCTGATTCGGGTTATGCAATCCACGAGTTTGTACCGGAGTCTTTACAGCTAATGCCACCCATGCGTCTCCTGTCGGGTCTGTCACCAATTGATTATCATCACCTGGATTCCCAGTCGGCACTAAATCTTCGTTACTACAAGCAGCAAAAGCCACAGCAGCAAAAGCTAACATAAGAAAATTCTTCTTTTTCATTGTTTTTACAAATTAATAAAAGCGTTTGTAACTAGTTTATTTATCTCTATTTTCTTTTTTTCTTTTCTATTTCAGCTGCATTCGTTTTTTTCTTAGCCAGTTCCTCCAAATTCTGTCCGGCAGCTTGCAGACCCGATTTGGCTGCGGCTTTCAAATATTCTTCCGCATGTTCATACTCTCCTTTTAATAACATTAATACACCCATAGCATTGCTATACTCAGGCAGCTGCTTATTGACATTTACCATATTCAGATAGCGTTCCGCAGATACTAAGTCATTACGCGAAAGAGCAGCAGCGGCAGCATTAATACTGGCGATCTCATCCTTCGGATACATCCGGACCGCAGTCTCGAACACATCGATGAATTCCTGAGAACCCTTCGGATAGCTGTTGGCAACCATAAACATTTCATTCAGGCTCAGATTCTGAGGACGTGTCTTTATGATCTCTTTCGCTTCGTCCAGATTAAAGTTCTTAATCTCATAATTCACCTTACAAATAGCCACACGAAGACTTGGGAATATATATTTCAACATATATCGATAAGGTACTCCGCCACGAAGCTGCATCAACTTAGCTTCCCTACCTTTTTCAACAGGGATATCATTGATAATATTCAGCGCTTCATCTTTATATTCAAAATCAATCGTATCCAGCGCCTTCACCAGTCCATCCCAGTTTTCACCACCAAAGATGATATAATACTGATTTCTCGAGAAATCGTATCTGGATGCCAGATAATCACGTAGCGCCATCGCACGTCCTTCGGACAGACGTTTGTTATTTGCCAGTGATCCTTCAGGTGAAGCATAGCCTACAATATCCAATTTGTTTACCTTGATACTAGGATCAGACTTCAATTCATCAATCATCGCACGGATCTTAGCCAGCTCCTTCGGGTTATTCATATATTCCGGACGAATATTAATCTTGTTCACCTCGAAGTCGAGGAAACATTCCGCCTGTATATCACGGCTCTTCACTTCTTCCGCTTTAGGCTGCAAATAGGCAAAGAAAGGTGTTACCACGTAAGGTACTAATATACGTTCCAGTTCAATATCCCCAAGTGGTTCCACATCCATCAGCTGAATTTCGCCGCAGCCGCATTCGTCGCGCTGTACGTCCACCCGGGCATCGTCCATCCACGATTCGTAAGGCAATATATATCTGTATCGAATCGTATCATTTCTTTTCTTGCTACCCTTTTCCACCACATAAGGTTTTTCGTAGCTATCCTTCTCCTTCGCACTCATCAATAAAAGCCAGCGTTCATACGCCAGGTATTCATTATGTCCCTTGATGGATACTTTCGGAAGATTGTAAGTATGTGCAGGAGCAACCAGTTGCGGAATAAAATCCACTCCGTGTGCCGATTTGACCTTTACATCCTCCAGAACGAAGTCAATATTTATATAAACCGATTTACCGCGCTGTTCCAACTGTACCGGTACTACAGAGATAACCCCGTCATAAGAGCGTGTCTGGGCAACTGCCGAATTTATATTCTGACATAAGATAGCCAATACACACACGATGAATTGTATACTTCCGTTCATCATTCTATTCTACTTTATTTAATTACGTAAATAAGTGACACACTCGCTTTGGTGGGACCGAAATAGTTTTTACTGCTGTCTTTCAGTTTGGTACCACACGCCCTGCACGGATATTTGTCATATACAATATGTGCATACCCCACTCCTACCGATGCTTCGATGCTCCAGCGTTTCTTCAGAATCCATGAATGACCGACGGAAACACCCCCGCCATACAGATATCCCTGATAGCGGCTGTTCTGCATATTCTCACTAATAAACGACCAGTCCGGGAACCCACCGACATTGAAGTCCGCATAATGTCCATGCACTCCGATGAACGTACGTCTGAACTTCTCACAAAACCAGTAGCGGACTTCCGGCTGTATTCCCCAATGGCGCAGACGTCTTCCGTTGTCCGGCTTCCAGGGATTATAGTTCACCGGAACGTCCAGCGTCCACTTACGTGCCAGTCCGAATTCCAGCCCGAGATTCATGGTAGTCGTAGCGTCATATAGAAGGTTGCTTTTAAGCGCAATTTTCTGAGCTTTACTCTCGATAAAACATCCGAGCACCAATACTATGAGTATACTAACTTTCTTCATTTATCTTACGTTTATTAATTACCCTTTTGAGTGATATCAATTTTGATACGCTTCACCGTACTTTCACCTGTATATAAACTACCGGGCATAATTGTTGTCAGATACACAATACCGTTTCTCGTTGTTGAAGCCGTATTAGGCATTATTTTAATATAGATATGCCCGTCTTCCACTATGATTTTATCCGTATCATTTCTGTCCACCATCGAAGATGGCAGTAATTTTATCCATTCCTTAGGATTGTCAGTACCATCTTCCACTTCCCCGGTAAGGCAATGATAATCCACCTCACCAGTCGTCGGAAACGGATAACTATTGGCAGGCATGTATTTAAGTATGGTACCGCCGGCATCAATAGCCGCTCTTCGTCTGATATGAACCTGTTTTTCCAAATTTCCAAGTTTTAATGTTATATATGCATTCACTTTATCTCTTCCCTCAAAACTCTGCCCCACTTCACTATACATCAGCCAGCTTTGTATCAATACACTGACCGGAGTGACACGTGGAGAAGTGCTTGCTACTATAGGCAATTTTCCGTCAGCGGGACTGCTTAGCGCAAACGAATTATCAGCTTCGGCCATATTGTCGGTTATTGTACGCGCATCCGGAAAAGCCTTTTCACAATCCGTTATCACTTTAAAAGCCTCATAAGTACTCGCATCATCCGGAGAATAAGCTATAAAGACAGAATTACTCACACCCAGATAATAATCATTGTTAGCTATAATCTCATAAGAATTACTGTCGTCCACTGTAATTTCAAAATCCAGATCCGTATTCGACGGTTTAGAAAGCTTTGCATCCGCTACGGTATCATACCCCCGTCCATGCACTTTCTTTATTGTAAAAGTATACGCATGATTCCGATATATATTCATATAGTTCAGATCCTTATCTACTATCGCCATTTTGTAATAATAGCTTTTGGTTTCATAAATTCCCTGAATGATCAGATATGTACTATAAGTCTGGGTATTGGTTTCATAGATATAAATAGGACTGTTTTCGGTACTTTGTTTATTGGTTATCGTTTCTGCTGACACCAAAGGCAACGAACATGAAGCATCGTATTGATAATTCGTCAAATTACCAGCATTGCCCATAATAGAAGCAGGGATAAGGTTATGCAACTGCCCCTGTCGCGGAACGTTTGCCACAGCAGACACTCCTTCCAGTTCAAAGTTCGATGCTTCATTAACAACCACGATTTTGGCAACCGCCCGAAGAAGCATCAACGAACTCCCGTCACTCTTTTCTATCTTCGTTGTATTATCCACCTTATCTACTTCCAGCAAATAACTCATCGGTATCGTCTCACCCACACCGCTGAACGGGATGCGGGCAGGAGAAGTACTTGCCGGCTCCGTCAGCAAGTTCGTACATGCAGTAGCCAGGGTAGTTGTTCCCTCGATCAACTTCTCAGTAAGTTGTGACTCATTGAAAACATATCCCGTAGAAGCATTTCCGTAATAAAACTGAGCCATCGGATTAGCTAATATCAGCAACTGGTACTTACTTCCATCAGTCCGCTTAGTTAAAAGGACATATCGCTTTCCTGCAAACTCGAAGGCCTGCACAGCTTCTACAAAAATAGCCCCTGTGCCACTCCCTCTGAACACGAGTACCCAGGGAGTCATTTCGACCGTATTTTCATCCCCTAGTGCCCTGGTCGAAGGCAGGCGGTATGAATTCGCCCGTGCAAAAATCTCAAGCCGTACCTTGTCTTCCGAAATATCTCCCGGATCATCCGGCTCTCCCGTCAACAATGTTTCATGCTCACAGGCGGATATCAGTAAGATGATCACCAGACCAAATATCTTCATTATATATTTCATCATATTCTTCATCTTTTCACGCAACGTATTGATAATTAACTTCCTGTATCATCGGAATTAATTGTTCGGACAAGG
This sequence comes from Bacteroides sp. B1-V-101, assembly GCF_023656585.1. Classification (NCBI taxonomy): domain Bacteria; kingdom Pseudomonadati; phylum Bacteroidota; class Bacteroidia; order Bacteroidales; family Bacteroidaceae; genus Bacteroides; species Bacteroides sp. B1-V-101. The sequence continues at coordinate 36,887 of NZ_JAMOKH010000023.1, forward strand.
AATAGCGTTCTGAATACACAATATCATTCAGATTATCATAAGCAGTAATATAATTCAATTGGTTTATTACGGGAATATAATACGGTTCATTGGCAAAAAATACAAAATCATACGTTTCCGGATTGACTAGATGTGTACTGCTCTGAACACCTATTCCTCTGATCGAAATAAATGTCCCTTTAGCAGTAGTATTATTAGTGAAAGTATCATCCATACAAGATAATATAGCTACTAATAATAAAAGGTTGAATAACCCAATATTCACTTTAAATCCCTCTAATCTCATTAAACATTCGTATTTACCTGACATTGGTACTCAGTCAAGTCTTAATCTGTAATCAGTCAAAATCTCATAATGCAAATGTCGGGATATTGCATGACTCTGCGAATTTCATTCATTTCTCATACAGACAATGAAAGTTATCTTATATGGCTAATAAAGAGGTCGTCCGAATGGAATATTGCGAAATCTAAAAATAAGGAGTAGTAAAACAGGCATTTTGCACTATTAGAATAAAAAAAAGACAAAAGTTTCAGCATTCGAAACTTTTAGTGTGAATTAATATAAATAAATTCCATAATAAAACAAGCCCCCGGATAATCTCATCCGAGGGCTATGTTATATACTATGATACAGGTGAAAAATCAGAGTGTTTTACGTTCTGTCTCCGTAGGTGCCACCTCATCCGGGATACTGAACTCCCGGTTGGCAAACAAATCCGCCAGTCCCGAAATCTGCTTCAAACGCAGCAGTTCATCCCGATCCATTCCGATATTTTTCATAATCCACTGGTCGGACATGCCGGCTCTGTCCAATTCTGCTACAATGTTACACATCAGCTCAATATTATGCATCCCACGGGCACGGTTGTGCCGGATGGTAGAGCTCATACGATTGGACAAATCCTTATCGATCACCACAATCGGAAGCAATCCGTTCTCACGCTTATAAATCCGTTTCGATGTCTTCAATACCGTATATCGGTGATAACCATCTACGAGGATATAATTATCTTCCTCTTTATTGTAATAACATACACAAGGCATTGTAAAACCGTCTTCCCAGATCGAAAGCTCCAGTAACTTCATTTCGGGAGGAGCTACGACATTCGGGTTATAATCGTTCGCTAATACTTTTTCTACGGGCACTGCTTTCACCTCGTAGACCGGACTTTTATCTACACTCATGATACTATGATTCTATATTGTTCCATAACTTGACTTCTCTTACTCATCTCCTCTTTGGTCGGCGAGAATCCCATGTATTTGCAGGCATGGTCATTCTTGAGGATACAGATACACATACGCTTGTAAGTCGGTATTTCCCTAAATTCCGGAATATCGATATCATCCTGATATTCCATGCGCACCGGCTTCTTGTATGTCTTATAGTTGCTATTGTCCATCACGATAATCGGCACTTTGGCATCAATCAGTTTCTGAATGGTGGAATCACTCAGACAGCCTCCTTTGGTTCGCCAAAAATGTACACTGACAGACAGTTTACGCAGATACCCCTTTCGGGCCCGTTCCGGCAAGGTAGAGAGCAGGAAGTACATAAACTCCCTCCAGGTGTACCCTTCCGGAAGTTTCACCATCTGCCATCCCATAGCGTGCGTGCCTCCATACATACCGGTGAAGTTCACGCCATTCACCCGTCCTATCATCTTCCCCCAGGTGTTAGGGTCAAGCACCCGGTAGAGCGCCAGACTCTCCTGCGCTTCATTGATGAACGGGCTTGCTACCCGTTGACGTTCCAGATTGACTCCGGCACGATAATACAGGTCATACAGTACATTATAGTCCCACTGGAATTTTCCGTTTGCCGTCCACACATCCGTCGTCTTCCAGTCGAAGATGGGATAGGCATTATAGATGTCATTTCCGACCTTTGAAGTCCATCTATACTTATGATACATCTGGAATTTGCGGCTCATATAGATACATCGCCAGCGGTTAAAACTTTCCTGCGTACGGATACCGATCAGACAGCAGGTGCGTACCGCATCCTTTTTCTGATGGAGCCACTGCGCAAAACGCATCTGGAATTCATAATCCCACATGGTCGTATTGTAAAAAGGAAAATCCTCCTTCTTCATGGCCTTCTTAGGCATGGAGCGTACCCAGATATCTTTCTTGTTATCCTCCCAGGGCCGCCAGAAGGACTGGTACATAGATGTACACGTAGATACCCGGAAAGGCACGCACACACGGTATACATCCAGGATGTCCTTGTTCGCCTCCAGTATCCTGTCCACATAGTCGATAGTCATCTTGTATTGAATCTCATAGTCCATGTGAAACACTCCCAAACGTATTTTCAGATTATTCCGCCTGATGTAGTCGATACACATATTCAGCAGAACCCCACTATCCTTTCCTCCCGAGAAAGATACATAAATATTATCAAACTCGTTAAATATTACTTTCAGTCGCTCTTGTGCTAATTCATATACATTTTTTGTTCCTGTGATTGTTTTTTTTCCCATAATTCATCTGTTCATTTTTACATAGCGTGTCCACTTCTTGTCCATAGATGCAAACTCGAATTTCTCAAAAGTTTCCTGATCTTGTATCAGCGTGACAGAGTTAAGCGTCCAACCCGCAGGTATAAATGCCGTGACTACAGAAGATAGCAGAAGCGACAAGATCTCTTTTCGTTTCTCGTCCACCGCAGCTACATAATAATTATTAATGACAGCCTTTTTCCCGCTTTTCTGTTCAACCGGAATAAAGCCTATCACATCTCTGTTATCAATCGCAATGTACCAAACAAAATCTTCGCTTGTCTTGAACGGATAGTTATTATTTGCACGTATTACATCCGGATCCATTACTAGAGGCGCCAAAAGCTGATATAAATGTTTGTCTTTTCCTTTTAATTGTATTACCTGTATCATAGCATTCAAAAATAGACAGACAAAAATAGGTAAAATTTCCTCGTTTCAGCACAAAGCATGCGTAAAAAATTTATTTTTTAGCAATTCCCCCTCTTGTTTCATAATTATTTCCAATTCTCCCACCATCTGATGAGTGCACTAATCCAATCGTATTTTTATGTTCCGACAGCCGATTACTTTATACAAAGCAATATGGTTTCTTCCTTGTCCCTGCAATATTTTCTCAATCCTTCTTTCCCTTTCCAGTAAAGTCTCTTCATTATTTTCCACATGAAACTTTTTATTATACCTATTTCCATTATACTTATAAAAAACAATCCCTTTTTGCTTCCGGAAACGGAAACAAAGACTATTTTTTTCAATTGGGTATAGCCGTAACAGATCGGTAATTCTCTTCACGATTCTATCAAGAAAATTTCGTTACATCACTTGTACCGACCTCAATACAGATCTCAACGATATAGCAGTACGTATGTATCCAACTAACGAAACGGCAAACCTGAATAGCATCAATTATCTGCTGAATGGTATCCAAAAACAGACTCTTCACGGCTCAGCACACCATATCTACAGTTGGGAAATTGCCGTTTACGATTCAGTAAAAAAAACCGGAAGAAAATAAAATCGGCGCACTATCTTTGAACCAAAGAAAAGAAAAAGTATAACTCAAAAAGTACAATTATGAAAAAGTTATCAATCTTATCAATGTTGCTATTATTCATTAGCATGGGAAACATTCAGGCACAAACTGTCAAAGAAGAATCCCGCAAACAAAAAAAAGCTGAACAAGAATTACTCGACCAAATGTTTTTCGATGAAGCTAAACAAGCTATAGAAATGAAAAACTTCATTTTGGAAGCAGATCATGTTATGTTTAAATATGGTACCACAGCTTTCGTTTCTCCCAACACAAATTTTGTAGCGGTAAAAGGTAATAAAGCTGTGGTTCAGGTAGCCTTCAATATTCCGATCAGCGGTCCCAACGGTCTAGGCGGCATTACTGTCAACGGGAATATATCCGGATATAAGCAGACTACCGACAAAAAAGGTAATATATCCGTTTCGATGAACGTAATGGGAGTCGGAATATCAGCACAGGTGAACATCCGCTTGAATAAAGGAAGTAATAACGCATCGGTAGACATAAGTCCGAACTTCAATTCAAACAACTTTTCATTAACAGGAAGTTTACTCCCAATGGCTAAGGCCAATGTATTCAAAGGCAATTCACTCTAAGGTAAAAAATGTGTATTCAGTAAATAAACAAGTTAAAATATTTTAGCTGACTATAGGCATTAAATTAAAAACAACTATGGTTTAACACTTAAAAGAAAGAATATGAAAAAGTATCTGTTTATAGGATTAATGGCAGTACTTGCCACTTCGTGTGAAAAAGATCCGGATTTAAGTAGGCTTGACAATAATTTCACAGTTTACACCAATTATGACAGCAAAACTAATTTCAATGATTTCAAAACTTATTGTTTGCCCGATAGTATTCTACTGATAGGACAGGGAATGAAGGCGGAGTATTGGAAGGATGAGAATGCACAAGAAATTATTAAGCAGGTTGCTGATGAGATGGATACCCGTGGTTATACAAGGGTTAAAGTGATTAAGAATGCTAACATTGGGTTACAGCTCTCTTTCACGCGCCAAACAACCCAAATAATAGGAACCGGCGGATGGTATGGAGGCGGATGGTATAACGGCTGGTGGGGACCCGGTTATTGAGGACCATATTGGAACGACTGGTATTATCCGTATCCTGTAACTTATAGTTATAATACAGGAACATTGATAATGGAAATGGTAAATTTGACAGACCATCCCGAGGATACAAGTCAGAAAGTAAAGTTACCGGTAATCTGGCATTCATACGCAACCGGACTATTATTTGAGAATTCCAAATATAACATGCAACTAACGTTGGATGCGGTCAATCAAGCGTTTGACCAATCTCCTTATATCAAGAAATCCTAAAAAGCAAAATTATGAAAACAATAAAATTTATTCCGAAGAAAAAGTATATTCTGGCATTCATGATATCGGGCCTGTTTTATTTCAGTAGTTATGCACAGGATATCAGCGATAGATTGCATTTTAATGTAGACTGGCAGATGAATGCTCCTCTCAATACGAATTTTGCCGATAAAATCAGTGGTTGGGGTATGAACCTGGAAGGAGGTTATTTCCTTACTCCACACTGGAGCCTGGGGGCTTTCCTTGATTTCCATACAAATCATAAATATGTTCCGCGTCAAACCATAACTGAAGGTACTGCTTCGTTGACTACTGACCGACAAGAGTCGGCTTTCCAGCTACCATTCGGGCTTGCCGCTTCATACCGATTTATCAGCAATGGATGCCTGAAACCTTATGTTGGCACCAAGATAGGAACCATGTATGCCCAAAATACAACATATCTGAATACTATAAGTCTGACAGATAAACCCTGGGGGTTCTATGTCTCTCCAGAAATTGGAGTGAACATTTATCCGTTTTCCCAAAGCCGATTTGGTTTCCATCTGGCTGCATATTATAGTTATGCCACCAACAAAAGCGAGTTGCTGACCGGTTGTCAGGATGGAAATAATAATATTGGATTCCGCTTAGGTGTTTGTTTCTGACATGATCTAGATTCTCTCAAAAAGACAAGAGGAAGTACAAAATGTTATAGTTACTTTTGGCGACCTCTTGTTTTTTTGTTAAATTTGTAATATATAAAGTCTACGTTCAATATGCGGCAAAAGTTCAATTATCTGTTTATTGGTTTGCTATTCTCAGGATTGGCATTTTTCTCATATCTGTTTCTCTTGCTTTATTCCGACTTCACCCCGCAACATCTGGAAGTGCTGATTTCTTTCAAGTCATTTATCCTGATACTTGCCGCCTTTAATCTAGTCGGTTTCGGAGTATTAATGATCCACAACTGGCAAAAGCGAAGCTTTCAGTTTCTGGTCAAACGAAAAGAGCGATTGATTATCGATTGCATTCTGACGGCAATTATTCTGTTTTTAATGAATTATCTGGTCTTGTCAATAGTCAAAGCCATATTTGAGGTTCCTGCACCATTTACTCTGAAAGGGTCCGGGCTGAGAATGATAGCCTTAGTCTGGCTGGTAGAAATGGTAATAACCAACCTTACTTTGACTATCAATTTTTACAGGCAGCTAGTTCTTCTGCACGAAAGAACGGAACAAGTCGAAGAGAATTCCATTAAGGCACAGTATGCAGCTTTGCAAAATCAGCTGAATCCTCATTTTCTCTTCAACAGTCTCAATACACTTATATCCGAAATAGAGTATGCTCCCAAAAACGCAATTCTATTTACCCAACGTTTGTCTGATGTATACCGATATATATTACAAAGCCAGCAACAGCGTCTGGTTACTATAGAATCCGAACTCTCTTTCATCGACTCTTATATTTTTCTTCATAAAGTCCGTTTAGGAGACTGCATCCGGATAGAGAATAGAATAGAAGCTGATAATTATGATTTGAAACTCCCCTCATTAACCCTGCAGCTATTGGTAGAAAATGTCATTAAGCATAATATAATTAATATGGATATGCCAATGAATATTTTGATCGATTATGATTCTGAGAATGGAAGAATATTGGTAACCAACAAAATCAGGATAAAGCCCAATGTGGTCAGCACCGGCATGGGATTAAAGAATCTTTCAGCCCGTTACCTCCTGATATGCAATCAGGATATTACCATAGAAAATAATACGAATTATTTTACCGTTAAAATCCCAGTACTGAATGAATAAAATTACAGCAGTCATTATTGAAGACGAAATTCCGGCCGCCCGTCGGTTAAACAATACATTAAATGAGTTACGCCCCGAATGGCAAATTACAGTATTGCCCGGTAGTGTAAAGAAGAGTGTAGAATGGTTTGCGGAAAATCCCCATCCGGATCTTGTTTTTCTCGACATACAATTGACAGACGGCATTTCATTCACATTCATCGAACAGGCACAACCAGAAAGTACTATCATTTTCACCACTGCGTATGATGAATATGCCATTCGGGCATTTACAGTCAACAGTATCGATTATTTACTTAAGCCGATTGATAACATCCGACTGGAAGAAGCAATTGTAAAGTTCGAACATCTGACTACCAAATACCTGAATCAGGGGCAAAAGCCAATTGACTTAATGGAAATTTTACAAAACATCACCCAACCGGGAAAGAAATACCGTACCCGTTTCCTAATCTCAGGCGATGACAAACTTTTTACCTTACAAGTGGAAGACATTGCTTATTTTTATTCAGAAAATAAAGTAACCTTTGCCGTAACCAAGCAAAATAGAGAATTTATCATTGACCTTTCTTTAGACAAGCTTATGGAACAACTCGATCCGGATGTTTTTTTCCGAAGCAATCGTCAAACAGTAGTTAGCATCAATGCCATCGTAAAGGTTGAGTCATATTTTCTGGGAAAAGCAATCTTACATGTAAAGCCGCCTTTTAAAGATAAGATAATTGTCAGCCGTGACAAAATAGCTCCTTTAAAACTTTGGCTAAATTATTAAATTTCAGCAGAGTTAATTCTGCATGTCTCAATATTCATATTCCCAATCAATTGCTTTTTCACTCAGTAAGATTAATAAGAAAAGCTCCGATCCCGTTAAGAACCAGAGCTTTTCCTAATTATAAAAATCAAAAGAAGCGGTGCGTACGGGACTCGAACCCGTGACCCCATGCGTGACAGGCATGTATTCTAACCAACTGAACTAACGCACCAAAATTTCCTTTTTAATTCGCATCTCTCTCGATTGCGGATGCAAAGGTAGACATTTTTTTGAAACCTACAATAGCAAGAGTATCTTTTTTCTGAAAAAGTGTGTTTATTAAGAATTATCATGTACATTTGCAAGCATTACTATAAATAGAAAATAGAATGAAAAATACACCAATCGAACGAAATGTGATTGACGAAACGATTAATGAGTTTCAAATTGTCGACTTTTCGAAGGCTACTATCCGTGAAGTGAAAGCGATAGCTTCAAAGGCGGAAGCAGTATCAGGCGTTGAATTTATCAAGATGGAAATGGGTGTTCCGGGACTTCCGGCCTCTGCCGTAGGAGTAAAAGCGGAAATCGAAGCGCTGCAAAACGGAATTGCCAGCCTGTATCCCGATATCAACGGATTGCCGGAACTCAAAAAAGAAGCGTCCGACTTTATCAAAGCATTCATCAATGTAGATTTAAGCCCGGAGGGATGCGTACCCGTTACCGGCTCTATGCAGGGAACATTCGCTTCGTTCCTTACTTGCAGCCAGTGCGATGAAAAGAAAGACACGATCCTGTTTATCGATCCGGGATTTCCCGTACAGAAACAGCAGTTGGTAGTGATGGGACAAAAGTATGAGACATTTGATGTCTACGACTACCGCGGTGACAAGCTGAAAGAAAAGCTGGAAAGCTATCTGAGAAAAGGAAATATATCGGCTATTATCTACTCAAACCCCAATAACCCGAGCTGGATTTGCCTGAAAGACGAAGAGTTGCGCATCATCGGCGAACTTGCCACCCAATATGACGTAATCGTACTGGAAGACCTGGCATACTTTGCAATGGATTTCCGTCAGGATCTGAGCACTCCTTATCAAGCTCCGTTCCAGCCTTCGGTAGCTCACTACACAGATAATTATGTGTTGCTGATTTCCGGTTCCAAAGCCTTCAGCTATGCCGGACAACGTATCGGCGTGAGCTGCATTTCCGATAAGTTGTATCACCGCAGCTATCCCGGACTGACGAAGCGTTATGGCGGGGGAACATTCGGCACGGTCTTCATCCACCGCGTACTCTATGCACTGTCTTCCGGCACAAGCCACTCCGCACAGTATGCGATGGCTGCCATGCTGAAAGCTGCCAATGAAGGTCAATACAACTTCCTCAGCGAAGTGAAGGTATATGGTGACAGAGCGCAGAAGTTAAAAGAGATTTTCCTCCGTCACGGATTCTATCTGGTATATGACAATGACTTGGGCGATCCGATTGCCGACGGATTTTACTTCACCATCGGCTATCCGGGAATGACAAGCGGCGAACTTGCCAAAGAACTGATGTACTATGGAGTGAGCGCCATTTCACTGGTCACCACCGGAAGCCACCAGGAAGGATTACGCGCGTGTACCTCTTTTATTAAAGACCACCAGTACGCACAGCTCGACGAAAGAATGAAGCTGTTTGCCGAACATCACCCGATTGCCTGACAGCCGAATAGCGTATTTATGCCGGAACTGATGTTCATGTCAGATGCGGATATTCATAAAAGCTGCTCTTAAAACAAAAAAAATGGGAAAGTATGGCTATTATTCCATTTCTTTTCTTATATTAGTGGCACGAATATCAATCTGATGGCATGAATATAGACTCTGACATATTTAAAATTCAATCGAATAATGTATTGCCATCACGAGGAAAGATTCTCATCTCCGAACCTTTCCTTCGTGATGCCACATTCGGCAGATCTGTAGTTCTGTTGATCGACCATACCGAAGAAGGCAGCATGGGGCTGATTATCAACAAACAACTGCCGATATTTGTCAACGACATTATCAAAGAATTCAAGTATATCGAAAATATACCTTTATACAAAGGCGGACCTATCGCTACAGATACCCTGTTCTACCTTCATACACTGGCAGACATTCCGGGTGCCATACCTATCAGCAAAGGACTGTATCTGAACGGTGACTTTGATGAGATAAAGAAATACATACTGCAAGGAAACAAAGTAGACCGCTACATCCGCTTCTTCCTGGGATACTCCGGCTGGGAAAGTGAACAACTGAGCACCGAACTCAAAGAGAACACATGGCTCGTCTCCAAAGAAGAGAATGCCTATCTGATGAACGGAGACACCAAGGATATGTGGAAACAAGCCTTGGAGAAACTAGGCAGCAAGTATGAAACCTGGTCACGCTTTCCGCAAGTGCCGACTTTCAATTAATGTCTCTTCGGATTCAGATACTGGAAGATAGCAGCATCTTTGTAACATCCACCGACCTGTAACCAATCCTTCAACAGTCCGCATTGGACGAAACCGCAGGAAGTAAACAGTTTCATACAGACTTCATTGTCCGTAGCCACATGGGCATAAAGTTGAGTCAGCGACAAGAAATCGAAAGCATACTCGCACAGCAACTGCAAAGCGTCCGATGCGTAACCTTGCCGGCGATAGTCTTTATGAACGGCTATGCCGACCTCACCACGAGAGTGGAGAGGAACAAAATCCGTGATATCAATCGTCCCCAATATCCGATGATCGGACTTACTCATTATCATCAGGCGCAACTGCTTGTCGGCAAACACATCACACTGGGAACCCTCTATATATTGCCGGAGCACGTAGCGGGAATAAGGAACGGTAAAATTACTGATATCCCACATGGAAGGGTCATTCTCCATCTCATACATCACATCCATATCTTCCGGCTCTACCGCACGAAGATAGATGCGGTCATTACTTAAAAAAGACTGTTTCATACCAGCTTATTCTTTATTAATATGGAGTTCGTTACGAAGTCTTTTCTCGCTGGGCAGACAAAAAAGGGAAGCGGTCAGCCCGATCAGCATACAGAGATTTCCGGTGTTGCTAAGAGTCAGATAATAGCATAATACGTTGAGGACGATAGCCACTTCGAGCAATCCGAGGCGTACCATGCTCCACTGCACATAACGCTTCAACGCAAGAGGAATCGTCAGGAGGTCTATCTTCTTTTTCAGTACCAGACTGAACAGTTTCAAGGCAAGCGGCACACACAAGGCGGTCAGCAAGATACCTGCCGTCTCCATATAATAGGTGGCCTGTGGGTTATCGACCAAAGCTCCCACAGGAAGAAGGTCGAACTCCCCTGCCCCAAGCAAAAAGGCGGGAAGCACCCAAAAGAAAACATAACTGATATTCAAATCTCTCACTGCGCGTTTTATCTGTTCTTCCATGTTAGTTACGATATTCGTTCAAATAATAAAGTTAGATTATACGGTTCCGGTAAAAAGAGTCCGGTTGACAATACTGCGTCCCAGAGTGATCTCATCGGCATACTCCAGTTCATCACCAACGGAGATGCCCCGTGCTATTACGCTGAGTTTGACCCCCATCTTCTCCAGTTTACGGTAGATGTAGAAGTTGGTGGTATCTCCTTCCATCGTGGTGCTCAAAGCGAGGATGACTTCCTTGATTCCTCCTTCGGATACCCGCTGTACGAGACTTTCTATTTGCAGGTCGCTCGGTCCTACCCCGTCCATTGGCGAGATCACTCCGCCCAGTACGTGGTAAAGTCCCCGATACTGCTGGGTGGCTTCTACCGCCATCACATCGCGGATATTCTCTACCACACAGACAGTAGAGGCGTCACGCTGCGGATTGGCACAAATCTGACAAGTCTCGGTATCAGATATATTATGACATACTTTACAGTACTTTACTTCACGCTTCAGCGTAATGATGGAGTTGCCGAATGCCTCCACAGTAGCCGTGTCCTGCCGGAGCAGATGTAATACAAGCCGCATTGCCGTCTTGCGCCCGATGCCCGGAAGTTTGGAAAATTCGCCTACTGCCTTTTCAAGCAGTACGGAAGGATATTGTTGGTTCATAGATTACGAATGAAATTCTATCTGTTTCGGGCGCAAAGATACGGATTATTGTTTTTAATACAAAGAAAGTATTACCTTTGCAGCCGATATGATGATATTAGTCATTATTATATGCTATTTTGCGGGCTTGTTGTTAATAGCCCACATCACCGGACATAAAGGCGGATCAAATGCAGCGTTCTTTAAAGGAGAAAACAAATCACCCTGGTATATAGTCTCCTTCGGCATGATTGGCGCTACAATTTCCGGCGTGACTTTCGTATCCGTACCGGGCATGGTTCGCGGAATGGACATGACGTATATGCAGACCGTATTCGGATTCTTCTTCGGCTATATGATCGTAGCACACATATTGCTGCCTCTTTACTACAGGCTGAATCTGACAAGTATCTACGGATACCTCGGTACACGCATCGGCGTGAATGCCTACCGTACCGGCTCTTTCTTCTTCCTGCTCTCCCGTATGCTGGGAACGGCAGCCAAACTGTATCTCGTCTGTCTGATCCTGCATACGCACGTATTTCAGGATATGCACATCCCTTTCTGGGTGATTGCCGTCGGCTCCGTGACCCTCGTGTGGATATATACCCACAAAAGCGGCATCAAGACAATCGTATGGACGGACACCCTGCAAACATTCTGTCTGATCGCAGCCCTGCTATTCATCATCTACTTCACCATACAGAAGCTGGATATAGGCTTTGACGGCATCGTACAGACCATCCGCCACAGCGAACACAGCCGCATCTTCGTATTCGACGACTGGATGTCCCGCCAGAACTTCTTCAAACAGTTCTTCAGCGGCATCTTTATCGTCATCGTCATGACCGGACTCGATCAGGACATGATGCAGAAGAACCTCTCCTGCCGTAATCTGCACGAAGCCCAAAAGAATATGTACTGCTACGGATTCTCGTTCATCCCGCTGAATTTCCTGTTTCTGTGCCTGGGCATTCTGCTGATTGCATTAGCGGGACAAATGCAACTGGAACTACCGGCCATGAATGACGATATCCTTCCCATGTTTGCCACACAAGGATATCTGGGACAGTCGGTACTGGTTCTTTTCACCATCGGCATCATCGCCGCAGCTTTCAGCAACTCAGACTCCGCGCTGACCGCCATGACCACCAGCGTATGTATAGACCTGCTGAACACGGACAAAGACACGGAAGAAACAGCCCGTCGCAAAAGAAAGAAAGTACACCTGTCCCTCTCCATCCTGCTGGCTTTCTTTATCTGCCTGGTGGAGATGCTGAACAACAAAAGCGTGATTGACGCGATCTACATCATCGCCTCCTACACATACGGGCCTTTGCTGGGCATGTTCGCCTTCGGACTGTTCACCCGGCGCCGGACTAAGGACCGGCTGGTCCCGCTCATCGCCATCGCCTCCCCGGTGCTCTGCTACGCTCTGGACTGGTGGATAAACAAAGAAACCGGATATAAATTTGGCTATGAATTGCTAATGTTGAACGGAAGCCTTACCTTTGCGGGGCTCATGCTGCTGTCCGGAAAAGAGAAAACGGCGAAAACGCCTTGAAAACTGGCGTCCGGAGTTTATAATAAAAAGTAGTGGAGTTTATTATAAACGTGACCATAGTTTATTATAAACGATAAGAGAGTTTATTAGAAGTAGAAAAACAAAGAAATAAATGACAATAAAATGGAAATAACGAGTGCAGAATTTGTGATTAGCAACACGGACGTGAAGAAATGTCCGACAGGAGTATTTCCCGAATACGCCTTCATCGGGCGGTCGAATGTAGGAAAGTCGAGCCTTATCAATATGCTGACTGCCCGCAAAGGACTGGCGATGACCTCCGCCACACCGGGAAAGACAATGCTTATCAACCACTTCCTGATCAACCAAAGCTGGTACCTGGTCGATCTTCCCGGATACGGCTACGCCAGACGCGGACAAAAAGGAAAAGACCAGATACGTACCATCATCGAAGACTACATCCTCGAACGGGAACAGATGACCAACCTGTTTGTACTGATAGACAGCCGTCTGGAACCGCAGAAAATAGACTTGGAATTTATGGAATGGCTGGGCGAAAACGGCATCCCTTTCTCCATCATCTTCACCAAAGCAGACAAACTGAAAGGCGGACGTCTGAAAATGAATATCAACAACTACCTGCGTGAACTGAGCAAGGAATGGGAAGAACTTCCCCCGTATTTCATATCTTCATCGGAAAACCGCACAGGACGCACGGAAATCCTCGACTACATAGAAAACATCAGTAAAGAAGTCTATAAAAATAAGTAAACGAAAATGAAAAAGAACATTTTATTTATTGCATGGGTTGCATTATTCTCACTCTTTGCAAGCAACAGTCAGGCACAATCATTAAAGGATCTGCTCAACAAAGACAACATCTCCAAAGTAGTAAATGCCATCACCGGAACACCCGAAACGATAGACATGACAGGTACATGGACTTACAGCGGTTCGGCAGTAGAATTTGAATCGGACAATCTGCTGATGAAAGCAGGAGGAGCCGCAGCCGCCACGATGGCAGAAAACAAATTGAACGAGCAATTGAGTAAAGTGGGCATCAAAGAAGGACAAATGAGCTTCACGTTCAACGCCGACAGTACTTTCACCAGCACCGTCGGAAAAAAGAAACTGAACGGCACTTATTCGTACAATGCTTCCACCAAGCAGGTAGACTTAAAGTACTTGAAACTACTGAACCTGCACGCGAAAGTGAACTGCACTTCCAACTCTATGGATTTATTGTTCAACTCCGACAAGCTGCTTAAATTAATGACATTCCTTGGCAGCAAGACAAACAGCACAGCACTGAAAACTGTCAGCTCACTGGCTGAAAACTACGACGGGATGATGCTGGGATTCGGGTTGAAGAAATAGTGTTTTATTTGCAAAACCAAAAGCTCTGAAACGCCTTTTGGCAGGGCTCGAAAACCGAATCCTAACCGAAAGGGAAACCGAACCTTAACCAGTAGAGAAGAGTAGAGTATATAATTCTATTCTAAAGAAATAGAATTACTAAGAAAGAGAAGAAAGAATTTCGCCGCCGATTCACTTTCAGAACAGAAATGAATCAGACCAGTTCATCTTTGATTCGATGTTCTTTCTGTTCTTTACGTTGTTGAATGCGTTTGTACAACTTAACAATAAATGCTATGAAGTAATTCAACTCATAAAAGGGAGTCATATGATAGAAATCAAGTTTTGTTTTCATAATAGCTGGATTTTATGGGTTTGTTCCAAATATAGTAATTTTTTATGCGATAAACAAAAAATATGAGTATTCATTAGCGTGTTGAAATGAATTAATTTAGTGAACAGAGATCGGCAGTATTCACCTCGCTGCCCACTTCTGCTCGTCTCGGCGCTCAGCGTTTTTCGCCTCGCTGCTTACTCTCATTCAGCTCGGCGCTCAGTGTTCCCCACCTCGGTGGTCAGGATTGCCAAGCCCAAGGACGATGATAAACAGAAGTTATTTTATTCCCTTTTTCGATAAAATTAACTCTGCCGACGGGATAATTTCAGGGAAAAGCGTTACCTTTGGCGTTTGTAATCAATAAAAAGAAGGAAAAATGAAAAAGATACTTTTTTTAATGACCTTGTTAGTGGTAGGAGTAAGTTTCGCTTTTGCCCAGACTAACGCTGATATCAAGTTTGACAAAACAACACACGACTTTGGAAAATTCTCAGAAAACAGTCCGGTAGTAAGCTGCGTATTCACTTTCACTAATATCGGTGATGCTCCTTTAGTAATTCATCAGGCGGTAGCGTCTTGCGGATGCACAGTGCCCGAATATACCAAAGAACCGATCCAGCCGGGAAAGAAAGGTACAATCAAAGTAACTTACAACGGAACAGGTAAATATCCGGGACACTTCAAAAAGTCGATTACCCTGCGTACCAACGCAAAAACCGAAATGGTACGCCTCTATATCGAAGGCGATATGACCCCGAAAGACGAGAAGTAAGAAAAAATAGACATAACGTAAAGGAGAATCTTTCGATTCTCCTTTTTTTTTGTTTACTTTGAAGTCCATTAAGCATAAACTACTAAAAATATAATATGAAACAAGAAGAAGACAAATTCACCGGACTACCCGAGAACGCGTTCAGAGAGTTAAAAGCAGGAGAAGTGTACAATCCCCTGATGAGTCCTTCCAAAAATTATCCGGAAGTAAACTTCTGGTCAGTAACATGGGGTATCGCCATGGCCATCCTTTTCTCGGCAGCCGCCGCCTATCTGGGGCTGAAAGTGGGACAAGTATTCGAAGCCGCTATTCCGATAGCCATCATTGCCGTAGGAGTCTCCGGTGCAGCCAAAAGAAAAAATGCGTTAGGAGAAAATGTAATTATCCAGTCTATCGGAGCGTGTTCCGGTGTAATCGTTGCCGGAGCCATCTTTACCCTCCCCGCCCTTTATATCCTTCAAGTCAAATATCCTGAGATGACAGTCAGCTTTATGCAGGTATTTATCAGCTCGCTGCTGGGTGGTGTACTGGGTATCCTGTTTCTGATTCCTTTCCGCAAATATTTCGTCAGCGATATGCACGGCAAATATCCTTTCCCCGAAGCAACCGCTACTACACAGGTGCTGGTGTCCGGAGAAAAGAGCGGCAGCCAGGCCAAACCGCTGTTGATGGCGGGAATGATCGGTGGATTGTATGACTTCATCGTGGCCACTTTCGGCTGGTGGAACGAGAACTTCACCACCCGCGTATGCGGAGCCGGAGAAATGCTGGCTGAGAAAGCGAAACTGGTATTCAAAGTAAATACGGGAGCTGCCGTACTCGGTCTGGGCTATATCGTCGGACTGAAATATGCTTCCATCATCTGTGCCGGATCACTGGCAGTATGGTGGATCATCATTCCGGGAATGTCCGCCATCTGGGGAGACAGCGTGCTGAACGCATGGAACCCCGAAATCACTTCTACGGTAGGCATGATGAGCCCCGAAGAAATCTTCAAGTATTACGCCAAGAGCATCGGTATCGGCGGTATTGCCATGGCGGGTGTCATCGGTATCATCCGTTCGTGGGGAATCATCAAGAGTGCCGTCGGACTGGCTGCCAAAGAAATGGGCGGTAAAGGCAATGTAGAAAAGAATATCGTGCGTACACAGCGTGACCTTTCGATGAAAATCATCGCTATCGGCTCTATCCTTACGCTGATTCTGATCGTGCTGTTCTTCTACTTCGATATCATGCAGGGAAATATCGTCCATACGCTGGTAGCGATTGCGCTGGTAGCAGGCATTTCCTTCCTGTTCACGACGGTAGCTGCCAATGCGATTGCCATTGTAGGCACCAATCCGGTATCGGGAATGACATTGATGACACTGATTCTGGCTTCCGTAGTGATGGTAGCTGTCGGACTGAAAGGTCCTTCGGGCATGGTGGCCGCACTTGTGATGGGTGGTGTAGTATGTACGGCACTGTCTATGGCGGGCGGTTTCATCACCGACTTGAAAATCGGTTACTGGCTGGGTAGTACGCCCGCCAAACAGGAAACATGGAAATTCTTGGGAACCATCGTTTCTGCTGCCACGGTAGGCGGTGTAATGATTATACTGAACAAGACATACGGCTTCACCAGCAGCGCACTGGCTGCACCACAAGCCAATGCGATGGCGGCCGTTATCGAACCGCTGATGAGCGGCGTAGGCGCCCCCTGGTTGCTGTATGGCATCGGTGCAATCCTTGCTATCGTGCTGACATTCTTCAAGATTCCCGCACTGGCCTTTGCGCTGGGTATGTTTATTCCGTTGGAGCTGAATGTGCCGCTGGTAGTAGGCGGTGCCGTCAACTGGTATGTGACAAGCCGCAGCAAGGATACGGCACTCAATACGGAAAGAGGTGAAAAAGGAACATTGCTGGCATCCGGTTTCATTGCCGGAGGCGCATTGATGGGAGTAGTGAGCGCGGCAATGCGTTTCGGCGGTATCAATCTGGTCAACGAAGCCTGGCTGAACAATACCTGGTCGGAAGTGTTAGCATTAGGAGCTTACGCTTTATTGATCCTCTACTTTATCAAGGCTTCCATGAAAGTAAAATAAGATGAGGAAACTGTTATCTGTTATAGTATCACTTATGACTGCAATGACATTTGCACAACAGCCCGTCGAGCTACCTTTGTGGCCCGACGGTGCTCCCAACTCCAACGGACTGACCGGCGGGGAAAAGGAAGTGTCACCCCACAGAATCAGCAATGTCACCGACCCCACCATAACCGTTTACCGTGCACCGCAGCCGAACGGAATGGCTGTCATCATGTGTCCCGGAGGTGGCTACAGCCGCCTCGCCATGGATCATGAAGGGCACGATATGGCATCCTGGTTCTGCGGACAGGGCATCACTTACGTTGTATTAAAGTACCGGATGCCGAACGGTCATTGCGAAGTCCCTTTGTCGGATGCGGAAAGAGCAATTCGCATTGTACGCGAGCATGCCGGAGAATGGAATATCCATCCCCGCAAAATAGGAATCATGGGAGCATCCGCCGGAGGACATCTTGCCTCTACCCTTGCCACCCATTACAGTGCGGCATCGCGTCCCGACTTTCAGATTCTGCTTTATCCGGTGGTCACCATGACGCAAAGTACTCATGGCGGTTCGAGAAAAGAGCTTCTGGGCGGAAATCCGACCGCAGAACAAGAGGTACTCTTCTCCAACGAACTGCAAGTGACATCCGATACTCCGCAAGCCTTTATCGTCCTGTCTTCTGATGACGGTGCCGTGCCTCCTTCCAACGGAGTGAACTATTATCTCGCTTTACAGAAAAACAATGTTCCCGCATCGCTTCATGTCTACCCTACCGGCGGACATGGCTGGGGATTCCGGGACAACTTCAAGTATAAGCAACAATGGACACAGGAACTCGAAAAGTGGTTGCGTGACGGTGTCGTATTTCCGAAGGAAACAGCACCGATGCTGAGAATCGGAAAGACGTACCTTGGAACAAAGTATGTAGCCAACACACTGGATCAGGGAACGGAAGAAAAGTTAGTCATCCTGCCCCAGACGGTAGATTGCCTTACTTTCGTCGAATATACGCTGGCTCAGGCAATGGGATCTTCTTTTGCCGATAATCTGCAAAAGATACGTTATCGGGACGGTGTGATCGACGGATACACTTCGCGGTTGCACTATACCTCCGACTGGATTGAGAACGGTGTCCGCCAAGGATTTCTGGAAGACGTTACTGCACAAAACAGTACGCAGACCACCAAACTGTCTCTCTCTTATATGTCCACCCATCCCCAAAAGTACAGGCAACTGGCGGATTCGCCGGAGAACGTGAAACGGATGGCCGAGCATGAAAAGGCATTGTCCGGGAAAAAGGTACACTGGCTACCTAAAGGAAAACTCCCCGACGCAGGACTTCCGTGGATCATGGACGGTGATATCATCGCCATCACCACGAATCTTCCGGGACTGGATGTAGCTCATGTAGGGATAGCCGAATATATAAACGGAAAATTGCATTTGCTTCACGCCTCTTCTACGCTTGGCAAGGTTGTTGTCAGCGAAGAGCCTCTCAGCCAAATGCTTCGCAATAATAAATCATGGAGCGGCATACGTGTCGTCCGGATGTCTCACCCTTAAAACAAATGATTATGAAACGAGTAAAACATTTACTTCTCGCGTCGTGTCTGTTGCCTACTTTTCTGGGAGCACAGGGAGTGGCAAGCGCCTCTTTTCTGGAGATTACTCCGGATGCCCAATCGGCAGGTATGGCCGGCACAGGACTGGCTATCACTGACAATGGAAGCACGGCTATCTTTCATAACGCTTCCACCATCGCTTTCTCGCAGGATGTAATGGGTGCCAGCTACTCATACGCTGACATAAATAAAGACTTTGGAATGCATAGCGCATCCCTTTTCTACCGCATCGGACGGGAAGGGAAGCACGGATTTAGCGTAGGATTCCGTCACTACAAGGATGCTGATTTTCATTGGCAGGACGGTGCAGAAGATCATGCCCGCGCATGGAACGTGGAAGCCGCATACTTCAGAAATGTAGCCAAGAACCTGTCCCTTTCATTAACACTCAGATATCTGCAGGCAAAAGCCTATAAGGATGCGGACAGCAAAGGATCAGTCTCCGTGGACCTCGGTGCCAGCTACCATCGCAGCATGGGTATTCTGGACGAAATGGCTTCATGGACAATCGGATTTCAAGCCGCCAACCTGGGTAGCAAGCTGGACGGACAGAAACTGCCTGCCCGACTGGGACTGGGTGGTGCCATCGACCTGCCGTTCAGTATGGACAACCGCTTGCAGGTGGCTCTTGACTTCAATTACCTGCTCCCGTCCGAGTACCGCCATCTTCAAGCCGGCATCGGAGCGGAATATAATTTCCTGAAATATGGAATTATCCGTGGAGGATATCACTTCGGGGATAACGACAAAGGAACAGGCAACTACGGTACACTGGGCTGCGGAATCAACTTCTGGCCGATTCGCGCAGATTTCTCTTATGCACTGGCTGATAAAGACTGTTTCATGCATAAGACATGGCAGCTCGGCATTGGAATCGTTTTCTAGGCTTTTCCTTCGGGCAGTCCGCTAAGTTTTATCATTGAGCAGTTTGCTAAGCTCGCATTCAAGGCGTTGCTTCACTTCGTCCATAGGCACTTCGTGCTTCAGCTCCTGACGAAGAGAAGTGACGCCTTTATCTATAAAGCCACAAGGATGAATATAGCTGAAATAGCGTAAATCCGTATTCACATTCAGAGCCAGTCCGTGCATGGTAACATAATGACTGCTCCTCACTCCGATCGCACAAATCTTACGGGCACGGGGCGTACTCCCCTCCAGCCAGACACCTGTTGCTTTTTCAAGCCGTCCCGCTTCAATGCCATAGGAGGCACAGACACGTATCACAGCCTCTTCGAGCAGGTGCACATATTCCTTCAGCCCCAAATGAAACTCTTCCAGATTCAAGATCGGATAACAGACTAGCTGTCCGGGACCATGATACGTGATATCCCCTCCCCGATCTATACGGAAAAGGGTAGCCTGAATGGCTTTCAGCTGATCGTCATTCAACAGCATATTCTTTTCTTTTCCGCTACGTCCCAAAGTATAGACGTGCGGATGTTCGCACATAATAATACGGTTTTCATAGGGTTCTCCCTGCGCTTTTGCGCAGACAAGGGTATCAAACCATTCTGTCTGCCGCTGCCATGCCTCGGCGTATGGAATCAAATTCCAGTCTACTAATACAGTTTTCATGAGGACAAAAGTAAGAAATAAAAAGAAAAATCGTACATTTGCGGACCGAATATAACAAGCACTCTAAACCAAAGATAACAAACACTCTTATGAAAATGGAAGTTCCACAAGTAGATTTGCCTCTGGAGGTGTTGGCATGGACTAAAGTAACCGAAGATATTCTGAACATCTACAAACAATCGTGCCGGCTGCAGGCGTGTATTTTCGCCATCTGTACGGAAGGAACCATGAAAGTCTCCATCAATCTGTTGGAATACGAGGTTCACCCGAATGATCTGATTACATTACTTCCCGGAACAATCATACAGTTCCGTGAGAAAGCGGAAAAGGTTAGTCTTTGTTTTGCCGGATTCTCTGCGAAATGTATCGGACATATCAACTTGCTGACCACTATCGGGAACGCTTATCCCAAGCTGATAGAACAGCCGATCATCCCTCTTTCCGAGAATATCGCTGACTATCTGAAGGAATATTTTGCCTTGTTGTCTCATGCCAGTTGTGACGAGTCTTTCAAGATGGACTCCAAATTGGCGGACTTATCACTCCAGACTATTCTGACAAGCATCCAGCTGATGTACCGGAATTATTCGGGAAACAATCATTCGAACCGTAAGAAGGAGATTTGCCGGAAGTTGATTCAACTGATCACTGAACACTACAAAGACCAGCGTTGTGCACAGTTCTATGCCGATCAACTGGGAATCTCTCTGCAACATCTGAGCACCACCGTAAAACAAGTGACGGGGAAAAGTGTATTGGATACTATTGCTTATATTGTCATTATCGATGCCAAAGCGCAGCTAAAGGGTACGGATATGACTATTCAGGAGATAGCTTATTCGCTGAATTTCCCGAATCCCTCTTTCTTCTGCAAGTTCTTCAGACGGCATGTAGGGATGTCACCGCTGGAATTTAGAAATAGTTGAGTCCGTTACTTCTAAAATCAATGGATCAGTCCGAAATACCGTATTGGCTCCAAATGTACAGATTTGAGCCAACTATCCGCATGGATTCCCCTCCTTCTCGAAGGAGGGGTGCCCGTAGGGCGGGGTGGTAGGTAAAACAAGGTTATCTCTAATCCATTGTGAATGAAAAAATTGCGTATTCACCTACCACCTCCCCCTACGGGTACTCCTCCTTCCCGAAGGAGGAGATTTAAGATACTACCGACTTTTTAGTCGGCCCCATAAATCCATAAAAGAACGTTAAGCAGGCTCTCTTCTTAAATCTTCCTTCTTCCCAAACTCAACGAATTGAGCACTACACTCACACTAGAGAATGCCATGGCGGCACTTGCCAGCATCGGATTCAGCAACAATCCGTTTATAGGGAACAATACTCCGGCAGCGATAGGAATACCGATCAAGTTGTAGATAAATGCCCAGAAAAGGTTCTGATGAATCAGTCGTACAGTCTGCCTGGACAGTTCGAAGGCTTTAGGGAGTAACAGCAAGTCGGACGTCATCAGCGTCACCATAGCGACATCCATAGCAATATCCGTACCCTTTCCCATAGCAATGCTGACGTCAGCCAACGCCAGTGCCTGTGAGTCATTGATACCATCGCCCACCATTGCCACTTTCTTTCCCTGCATTTGCAGCTCACGCACAAATTCGGCTTTATCGTCCGGCAAGGCATCTGCCACAAATCGCTCGATACCCAGACGGGAAGAGACTGCCAGAGCCGTCCGCTGACCGTCACCGGTAAGCATACAGATATCAATGCCCTGACGTTTCAGTTCTTTCACTGCCTCGGCAGAAGTAGCCTTGATCGGGTCGGAAACGGCAATGATAGCCAAAAGTTCATTCTCACGTCCGAAGTATATGATTCCGTTTCCGTCTGATTCGTAGTGTACCAGCATATCAGCCATGACATCGCTTACTGTAGCGCTGAAATCTTTCAGAAGTTTATGGCTGCCCACCCAGTAAGTCTTACCTTGATAAGACACCTTTATACCTTTGCCTGTGATGCTTTCAAAACTGCTCAAAGGAGCGGGAGTTATCTTTTCCTCGTCTTGGAGTACGGCTACAATCGCGCCTGCCAACGGGTGTTCCGATTTCAGCTCGGCAGCAAGAAGTACATCTTTGAAGTGTTCTTCCTGCGGCTGTGCCCACAACCATCCGGTAGCGGTAGGATGTCCTTCGGTCAAAGTACCGGTTTTATCCAGTACCACCACATCTACCTTACGCATCTGCTCCAGAGCGACGGCGTCTTTTATCAGAATATGCTGTCCGGCAGCTTTACCGATTCCCACCATCAGCGCAGTAGGTGTGGCAAGTCCCAGAGCACAGGGACAGGCTATGACCAGAACGGATACAGCAGAAAGAATACCATAAGAAATATACTCACTGCCACCGATAGCTACCCACAGCACAAACGTCAGAATGGCAATTCCCAACACGACAGGAACGAAGATGCCTGTAATACGGTCTACGATACGCTGCACAGGAGCTTTGCTGCCTTGTGCTTCCTGCACCATGTGAATGATGCGTGCCAGCACAGTATCACTTCCCACCTGAGAAGCACGAATGATGAAGGAACCGCGCTGATTGATTGTTCCGGCAAGGACCTTATCGCCCTTTTTCTTCTCTACCGGAATCGGCTCACCGCTAATCATACTTTCATCCACATACGAATCGCCCTCCGAAAGCTGACCATCCACGGGAATCTGTTCGCCGGGACGGACTACCACCATATCGCCTACCTGCAACAGGTCTATTTGTATCTCTTCCTCTACCCCGCCACGCAATACACGTGCCACTTTAGGCTGCATTCCCATCAGTTTGCGAATGGCATCCGAGGTATTTCCTTTGGCGCGTTCCTCCATCATCTTTCCGGTCAGAACGAAGGCAATGATCACTGCGGAAGCTTCGTAATAGACGTGCGGTTCCAGTCCGCGATCTGTCCAGAACTGCGGAAAGAAAGTGTTGAACAAACTGAAAAGGAAGGCTATCGAGGTACTCAACGCAACCAGCGTATCCATATTGCTACGACCGATCTTCGCCTGTTTCCATGCCCCCGTGAAGAAACTTCCTCCGAAGAGCACCATTACCGGAATAGCAAGCAACATTTGTATCTCGTTAGAGTATGGCATATGCATTAATAACATCGAAAAGATAAGCAACGGCACTACAAATATCCACGCGCCGATCACTTTCCGTTTCAGACGAAGGTAGCGCTTATGCTGTTCTTCTTCCCGACGTTCTTCTTTATTCGCTTCTTCTACTATCAGATCATAACCGGCAGCAAGTACCGCTGCACGGATTTCTCCGGGGGTGAGCTTGTCGTCCTCATAAGAAATCGTCAATGTATTTGAAGCAAAGTTGACGGAAGCATCAACGACTCCCGGCAACTTTTTCACTGTCTTTTCTACATTGTTAGCGCATCCCGCACAATGCATATTAAGCACGGGAAACGCTTTTTTTGCTATATTACCCATATAATCCTTTACTCTTTAATTAATTAGTATTTATAAAACAAGCAAATACGGGTATTTGTTCGATTACTTCTTATCGGCCTTCTTATCGGCCTTCTTATCCTCTTTCTTAGATTCTTGTTTGCTATCTTTCTTGCCGTCCTGCTTGGTTTCCTTCACAAACTCGGCCTCATAATTGAACTTCTTGAATCCTGCCTGCAACTTCTTCACATCTGCCTTTTCGGCATCGTAGGTGATGGACACGGTTTTGTTCTTCAGTTCGGTGGAAAGTTCCTTCACGCCTTTCTCGAAGCGCATGTTATTTTTCACTTTCTTCTCGCAGTTCTCGCAGTGCATCTGAGAGACTTTGAATACTACTACACGGATATCCTTTGCCAACACGGCTGCTACGCTCAAAAGAGCCACCACGCAAGTGGCCATCCATCTTTTTATTCTCATTTTTCTTATTCGTTTAATGGTTATTATTCATTTCTTGCCAGATTGAAACGTATTCCGATATAGGCTTTTGCCCCGTGCACAGGTCCCCATATCATCGTTGAGTCGAAGTTTCCTCCCCACGGGTTTGCTGCGTCAATGATCGGATTCTTCTGTTTGAAGTTTGTCAGGTTCTCCCCTCCTATGTAGACAGACCAGCGGCGGAAATAGCGGGTAATCTGGGCACTCAGTTGCTCGAAGCTGCCATAGCGGCGCTCCCAAGATAGCTGACCGTCTGCCAACTCATAAGGGGAAGGCATTCTTCCTCCGCCATTGAGCTGAAGCGTAGCATCAAACTGCCATATTCCGAGTGGAGTCTGGTACGAAGCGGTCAGCAGTCCTTTGTATTTGCTGGTCAACGGTTTCTCCATCCGTTGGCCTTTGTAGGTGGTCTGAGCATCCGTCAGACGGTAAGCTCCCGTCAAGGTAAATCCTTTAAAGAAAGGATAGCTTGCCTCTACTTGGAATACATGCGAATAGGAACGCCCGTCCAGATTGTAAAAGGCTACTTCGTGAGGATTACTGTCCATATCCACTACGACTTGCTTCAGGAAGTCTGTGTAATAATATTCGGCATTGATATTCAGCGTTTTGCCAAATACAGGTACGTAGGTAGATACACTGGCACCATAGTTCCATGCTTCTTCCATGTCCAGTCCTTTCGCTATTTCGACCTTTCGGCTACTGGAAAGCAGGTAGTTATTTTCTGCCAGTACATGATTCGTACGATAACCTTTTCCGGCAGAGAGGCGGAAGTGTACGTACTCATTCGGATTGTATTTAAGATGTGCACGGGGAGTCACAAAGAAACCGTGCTCATTGCTATAGTCACCACGCAGACCTGCCATCAGCATCCACTGATCATTCAGATTCAGCGTGTATTGCGCATAGGCTCCGGGAACCGCTTCTTTGGCAAAAGCCTTGATGAGCGGCAATTCCGTTTGATTCTCCAACCGATAATGCTGGTCATAAGCGTCATAGTTGAAACTCAGCCCCGCCGAGAAACTGTTCTGCTTATTAAACTCTGTTTCAAACATCAAAGAGGCATACACATTTGTCTGGTCTACATTGTATAGTTTTCGTCCGTACATGGCATCCTGATTGTGCCAACTGGCAGAAAGAATCAGTGCCAGATTCGTATTCTTCTTCTTATTAAATATATAAGCATTCTTGGTGAAAAGTTCGTAACGTTCGGTATCGATTCCTACTTTATAAAGATCACCCGTCTGCATATCCGTATGATGTGCCTGCCCGCTAGTGCGACTTTCGGAAAGGGCCTTGAAGCCTGCCTGAAAGACATAATGATCTCCCATATAGGCCCATCGGTTCCACACGTTATACTGCTCTACTTGGGGGATATCCACGAAGCCGTCATCATTGCCGTCGTGCGCTTTGGTTTCGTTTTCATAATGCGCCAGTAAAGAGGTACTCCAACGTTTTGACAACTTTAAGGTGGCGTCCGCATTCGCCTCATACCGGTTGGTACTGCTTGCGAAAAGATTGGCAGATACCCAATCGGCCTCCGGCAACTGCGGCTTTTTGAACTCTACATTAATCTGTCCCGTGATGGCTTCGTAACCATTCTTCACTGATGAGATTCCTTTGGAAACCTGTATGCTTTGCATCCACGGACCGGGAACATATCCCAGACCATAAGGAGATGCCGCACCGCGATAGTTCGGGATATTCTCTGTGAGCATCTGTACATAAGTTCCGGACAATCCGAGCAGTTTGATCTGCTTGGCTCCCGTTGCCGCATCCGAATAGCTCACGTCCACCGAAGGGTTGGTCACGAAACTTTCTCCCAGATTACAGCAGGCAGCCCTGCTCAATTCGGCACTGCTTATCATCTCTTCGTTCATCACGCTGCTGCGCAACTTCATCGTTCCCATTCTGCGGCTGACTACATTTACTTCATTCAGTTCTACACCTTCTCGAAGGGTAATGTCCAGTTCCTGATTCTTCTTGCTGACATGAATCGTGTCATTCTGAAAACCGATAAAACTGATTACCAGCATGTGACTCTTCGAAGGTTTGGAGATAGAAAAGCTGCCATCTTCCTTGGTAGTTACACCCTGCTCCGTATTCACCCAGAATACATTAGCACCCGGAACAGGCTCTCCGGTATTATCTTTGACTATTCCCCGCACCTGCGCTTGTGTCGTAACTGCAAGTAATGAGAACAGTCCCATTATTATATATTTCATTCTTTCTTGGACTTAGTTTTGCGATACAAAATTAATTCATTTCTCTTGCAACTGAGTTGCATTCATTCTCCTTGTTTTCATACCCTGCAAAGGCTGAAAACAAAGTACAATCGGACAAAAAAGATGAAATAACAGCTAAATCAGAAAAACGGAATGTAACGCCAGCTTCTGCCTCGGACAGGGAGATGGCGGAGAAGGAAGACTGGAAAAGTCCACCGTCCGGTCTATAGAAGTGAAAGCAAATAGCTGACAATACTGTTCACAGAAAAGTGTTATCACCGGAACGGAAACTGTCAGTTCGGAAATATGCTTCATCAAATCGGGTTTATAGATAGTTGCCGTACAGCCCTTTTCTCTACAATCTTTCTTTGAATCGCAAGTATGAGACTTCTTACATTTGGGACAGCCATCGGCACAACAGCCCTGCACAGTCTCACAACGGGAACAGCAATAATGAACAATAGATACTCCCGCCCCTGAATAGATAATCAGGAGAGAAAGGATCACTGCTGTTATGTAGGCTAGTCTCTTCATTTCGGGAGACAAAGATAAGGTATTCCGGCAACAATATCAAATTAAATAATTCTCCATTTTTATTCGTACTACTGATATTATCCGTATATTTGACCGCATATTAGTTCTTTTAAATACATCATGTCATGGAATATCATCGTATATCTTTCATCCACAACGATACAGAGTATTCGTTCATTAAAGCTATAAACGGGAACTTAACAGGATACGCTTTAATGTCAGCTTGCCGGATAGAAGTCGTCAATTATATGAAAGAAAATAACTTGAAAGGCAGCTATATACTAACCGGAATGTCAAAGGCTTAATCACATGAAAGCTAAAAGAGAGCAGATATTAATCAGAACTTCCTGGATAAGTACTATTGGTAATGCCATACTTTCCACATCAAAAATCATCGTAGGTTTATGGGCCGGCAGTCTTGCCGTGCTAGGCGACGGTATTGATTCGGCAACGGATGTGATCATCTCCATTGTCATGATTTTCACAGCACGCATTATCAGCCAGCCGCCTTCCAAGAAGTACGTATTCGGCTATGAGAAAGCCGAAGGGATTGCGACTAAAATTCTTTCGCTTGTGATATTCTATGCAGGGGTGCAAATGTTGATATCATCTATCGGAAGTATCTTTTCCGAAGAAGCAAAAGAAATTCCGTCAGCCATTGCTATATACGTCACGATCTTTTCGATTATCGGCAAACTTCTCCTGGCTTTATATCAGTACAAACAAGGGAAAAAGATAGATAGCTCCATGCTGACGGCCAATGCCATCAATATGCGCAATGATGTTATCATTTCCTCCAGTGTGCTGCTGGGACTGATATTCACGTTCATATTCAAACTGCCTATACTCGACTCCATCACAGGACTAATCATCAGCCTCTTTATCATAAAATCTTCGATTGGCATTTTCATCGATTCGAATGTGGAATTGATGGATGGCGTCAAAGATGTCAATGTGTACAATAAGATATTCGAAGCAGTAGAAACAGTTCCCGGTGCGAGCAACCCACACCGGGTAAGATCAAGAATGATCGGGAATCTTTATATGATTACCCTCGATATCGAGGTAAATCCGCAGATAACCATCACACAGGCCCATCAGATAGCCGACGCTGTGGAGAAAAGCATAAAAAGCTCTATAGACAATGTCTATGATATCTTAGTACACGTGGAACCTGCCGGCGAATGTCAGACAGACGAGAAATTTGGTATTGACAAGGGTATGGTGAATTGACGGAAGGCGTTAAGGAGCAAGTATATGCTCCCCCGAAGCTGTTATGATTACTCCACCACAATCACTGACCACCGTCTCGTGCTTTCCATCCGGAGTGACTATGATGGAACCAGTCTGTATGATATGCTTTCCGTCCGTCGTCACACGTATGCGGGCGCTTGTTTCTTCTTTTTCTTTCTTTTCCTTCTTTGCAGATTCCTCCTCTTCCTTATCCTCTATGGCTCTGTTCCGGTCCATACAGCCATTGGTATGATAACTTTTCATCTTAGTCACCCGGTCATCAACGAACCAGATATTAACGACTCCTGCAATACTTGACTCGGAAGTACGAAATTCCAGCATCTCACTCTCTTCGTCAAAACTTCGATAGCTCGGTTTACCCATAATAGCTATTACTTCTTTTGAAGACATCCCACGTTGGATAATACTCAAATTCTCATAAGTAATTCTGCTTGCATAACAACTGCTGAGCAATATCACCAGCAGCAAAGACATAAGGAT
Source organism: Bacteroides sp. B1-V-101 (assembly GCF_023656585.1). Taxonomy (NCBI): domain Bacteria; kingdom Pseudomonadati; phylum Bacteroidota; class Bacteroidia; order Bacteroidales; family Bacteroidaceae; genus Bacteroides; species Bacteroides sp. B1-V-101. The sequence continues at coordinate 66,030 of NZ_JAMOKH010000023.1, forward strand.
CTGACTCTTTTTCATAATAGGTATAGTTTAGTAGTTTTTTTGAATACCCCAAATGTAGTATGAGAAAATTCCCTTCGCAAAGACTTCTTCCTACTTGCAAATAGGAATTTCCCTATCTATGAAAAACGACAGGTATAACCTATGACTACTAACATTTCTTCTCTCAACTATCCTATTGGCTTATCTATCATACCGTCCGCCACAGAGAATCAATGACTGCATACCTTACTGATATCAACCGTAAATTCCTCACCGGCAGGCATGAACTTCCCTTTTCGTTTAAGAAATCCGATCAGTTCGTCCACTTCCATATTATCTGCCGAACAAGTATAAAAACGCTGATGTTCGCCAAACTTCTCTACGATTGCAGCCCTCAGAGATGCCTCAGTATAACTATTTCCCTCCATCATGTGAAGGACTTCGTGTGCATGTAACTGTTCCATAATCTATTTTTTCTGCAAAGATAAGTACGGCGTACAGATTAAAACTGTAACATATGATACAGAAGCAAGAAAAAAAGAATCATTAACAATGGCATCCCCTATATACATTGCCGAAGAAAGTAGCTGAATATTTTTCCTTTTTTATTCGCAGTATTCGGTAATTTCATTTATATTTGTCGATAGTGATAGATATGATCAATGTTGAATTTATAGAAAAAACGAGTATGAAAAAACAATATGTCAGTCTGCTTGCGGTTATACTTTCGGTAAGCGGCTTTTTGTTTTCTTGTCATGACAAGATGAACAAAAACACGGGAGCATTACAATTCGATAGTATACAGGTTAACGAGACGGCACACCTCTTTAATGACACCGCCAAACCCGCGTGCAATATTATCATCAACTTCGCCTATCCCGTCAAGTCGTCGGACGAGATGCTGAAAGACAGTCTGAACGCTTACTTCATCTCCGTCTGCTTCGGAGACAAATATATCGGCGAAAAGCCAGAAGCGGTAGTGAAGCAATACGCCAAGAATTACATTGACGAGTATCGCCACGACCAAGAGCCGATGTACGCCGAAGACGAAAAGAATAAAGAAAGCGATGCAGTGGTAGGCGCATGGTACTCCTATTACAAGAGCATCGAAAGCCACGTGCAACTTTATGAGAAAGACCTGCTAGTATATCGCGTTGACTACAACGAATATACCGGAGGCGCACACGGTATGTATATGTCGACTTTCCTGAACATGGATCTCACTCTGATGCGTCCGCTCCGCCTCGATGATATTTTTGTAGGCGACTTCCAGGAAGCCCTGACGGATCTGATCTGGAACCAACTGATGGCTGACAACAAAGTAACTACTCACGAAGCGCTGGAAGACATGGGATATGCTTCGACCGGAGACATCGCCCCGACAGAGAACTTCTATCTGAGTAAAGAAGGTATCACCTTCTACTATAATATATACGACATCACACCGTACTCGATGGGACCTGTCAAAGTTACCATTCCATACTCTATGATGGAACATCTGCTGGGCAGCAACCCAATTCTTGGAGACCTGAAAGATTAAACAGCTATTAAAAGATTGAACACCAATGAATATCCTGTTGTTATTGCCCCGTGTGATGCAGAAGGATATTCATTTCACTTATAAATCAAAATTCACCATTCAAAATACTTAAAGTGGAAATCATACTGAAATATTTTCCGGATCTGACGGAAGAGCAGCGTAAACAGTTTGCCGCTCTATACGACCTCTACATCGACTGGAATGCGAAAATCAACGTTATCTCCCGCAAAGACATCGAAAATCTGTACGAGCATCATGTTCTCCATTCATTAGGCATCGCCAAAGTGATTCAATTCCGTCCCGGAACCAAGGTCATGGATTTGGGTACAGGAGGAGGATTTCCCGGCATTCCGCTCGCCATCCTGTTCCCCGAAACCAAGTTTCATCTGGTAGACAGCATCGGCAAGAAAGTACGTGTGGCGACAGAAGTGGCCAATGCCATCGGACTGAAAAACGTCACTTTCCGTCATGCCCGTGCCGAAGAGGAAAAACAACTGTTCGACTTCGTCGTGAGCCGTGCCGTAATGCCTTTGGCGGATCTGATCAAGATCATCAAAAAGAACATTTCCCCCAAGCAGCAGAATGCTATGCCCAACGGACTGATCTGTCTCAAAGGAGGCGAACTGGAGCATGAAACGATGCCGTTCAAGCATAAAACAGTCATCCACAGCCTGAGCGAAAACTTCGAGGAAGAGTTCTTTGAAACAAAGAAGGTAGTATATTCACAAATATAGGAATCAGGAGTTATCAAAACCATGAAAATAAAGAGATTTGAGTTTAATATGTTTCCCGTAAATTGCTACGTTTTATGGGATGACACAAAAGAGGCGGTTGTCATCGATCCGGGCTGCTTCTACGAAGAGGAAAAACAAGCACTAAAGAAGTTCATCCTCACCAATGAGTTAACAGTGAAACATCTGCTGAATACTCACTTACATCTGGATCACATCTTCGGCAATCCGTTTATGCTGAAAGAGTTCGGTCTGTCGGCAGAAGCCAATAAGGCGGATGAGTTCTGGATCGATGAAGCTCCGAAACAGAGCCGTATGTTCGGCTTCCAATTGCAGGAAGAACCGGTTCCGTTGGGGAAATATCTGCATGACGGAGATATCATCACTTTCGGACACACCAAACTGGAAGCAATCCATGTCCCCGGACATTCGCCCGGTAGCCTGGTGTATTATTGCAAGGAAGAAAACTGCATGTTCTCCGGCGACGTATTGTTTCAAGGCAGCATCGGTCGTGCCGATCTGTCGGGTGGCAACTTCGACGAACTGATCGATCATATTTGCAGCCGTTTATTCGTACTTCCCAACGAGACAGTCGTATACCCCGGACATGGTGCGCCAACGACCATCGGAATGGAGAAGGCAGAGAATCCATTTTTCAGATAAAAAAGAATACAAGTATTAGGTATTAAGTATTAACCGTAGCTTCTGGCATATTTATCCGCATGGATAATACTTAATACCTAATACTTAATACTTAAAAACATCCCCCATAAATTATGAAAACAGATTTGTTAGCTAGCCGTCACATCGGCATCAATGAAGAAGACACAGCCGTGATGCTCCGCAAAATAGGCGTAGACTCACTGGATGAACTGATCAACAAAACCATCCCTGCCAACATCCGACTGAAGGAACCGCTGGCACTGGCCAAGCCGTTGACGGAATACGAATTTGGAAAACACATTGCCGACCTGGCAAGTAAAAACAAACTGTATACGACATACATCGGATTGGGGTGGTATAATACGATTACTCCTGCCGTTATCCAACGGAATGTATTCGAAAATCCCGTATGGTATACTTCTTACACGCCTTATCAGACAGAAGTGTCGCAAGGAAGACTGGAAGCGTTGATGAATTTCCAGACTGCCGTCTGTGACCTCACCGCTATGCCGCTCGCCAACTGCTCACTGCTGGATGAAGCGACTGCCGCCGCCGAAGCCGTAACCATGATGTATGCTCTGCGTTCGCGTGCCCAACAGAAAGCAGGTGCCAACATAGTCTTTGTGGACGAAAACATCTTCCCGCAGACCTTGGCAGTAATGACCACACGTGCCATTCCACAAGGCATCGAATTGCGCACAGGCAAATATAAAGAGTTTGAACCCTCACCGGAAATCTTCGCCTGCATCCTGCAATATCCTAACTCCAGCGGTAATGTGGAAGACTATGCCGACTTCACAAAAAAGGCACATGAAGCAGACTGCAAAGTTGCCGTTGCCGCTGACATTCTGAGTCTTGCCCTGCTGACTCCTCCGGGAGAATGGGGAGCGGATATCGTATTCGGTACAACACAACGTCTGGGTACACCAATGTTTTACGGTGGCCCTTCGGCAGCCTACTTCGCCACACGTGACGAGTACAAGCGGAACATGCCGGGACGCATCATCGGATGGTCCAAAGACAAATACGGCAAACTCTGCTACCGAATGGCTTTGCAGACACGCGAACAGCATATCAAACGCGAAAAAGCCACTTCCAATATTTGCACGGCTCAGGCATTACTCGCTACGATGGCAGGTTTCTACACTGTATATCACGGACAGGAAGGAATCAGAACGATTGCTTCGCGTATTCATAGCATCACTGTCTTCCTCGACAAGCAATTAAAGAAATTCGGATATACGCAAGTCAATGCACAATATTTCGATACGCTACGTTTCGAGTTGCCGGAACACGTTTCGGCGCAGCAGATTCGCACGATCGCACTAAGCAAGGAAGTGAACCTGCGCTATTACGAGAACGGAGACGTAGGTTTCAGCATCGATGAAACGACAGATGTAGCAGCTACGAACGTGTTGCTTTCCATCTTTGCCATTGCCGCCGGGAAAGATTATCAGAAGGTAGAGGACGTGCCGGAAAAGAGCAATATTGACAAAGCACTGAAACGCACCACGCCTTTCCTCACGCACGAGGTGTTCTCCAACTATCATACGGAAACGGAAATGATGCGCTACATCAAACGTCTGGATCGGAAGGATATTTCATTGGCCCAGTCCATGATTTCCCTCGGATCGTGTACGATGAAGCTCAACGCAGCCGCTGAAATGCTTCCTTTAAGCCGTCCGGAGTTTATGAGCATGCATCCGTTGGTGCCGGAAGATCAGGCGGAAGGATATCGTGAATTGATCAGCAATTTGAGCGAGGACTTGAAGGTTATTACCGGATTTGCAGGTGTCAGCCTGCAGCCGAACTCGGGTGCTGCGGGAGAATATGCCGGTCTGCGAGTTATCCGTGCGTATCTTGAAAGTATTGGTCAAGGACATCGCAACAAAATATTGATTCCGGCTTCGGCACACGGTACGAATCCTGCATCTGCCATACAAGCCGGATTTGAAACCGTCACCTGCGCTTGCGACGAGCAAGGAAACGTAGATATGGGCGACCTGCGTGCCAAAGCCGAAGAGAACAAGGAAGCACTGGCTGCACTGATGATCACCTATCCGTCAACGCATGGTATCTTCGAGACGGAAATAAAGGAAATCTGTGAAATCATCCACGCTTGTGGCGCACAAGTATATATGGATGGTGCCAACATGAATGCACAGGTAGGATTAACCAATCCGGGATTTATAGGTGCAGACGTTTGTCACTTGAATTTGCACAAGACGTTTGCTTCACCACATGGCGGCGGCGGTCCGGGTGTAGGCCCTATCTGTGTAGCTGAGCATCTGGTTCCATTCTTGCCGGGACATTCGATCTTCGGCAGTACGCAAAATCAGGTTTCCGCAGCTCCGTTCGGCAGTGCGGGTATCTTGCCTATCACATACGGCTACATCCGGATGATGGGTACCGAAGGCTTGACTCAGGCTACTAAAATAGCCATTCTCAATGCCAACTATCTGGCTGCCTGTCTAAAAGATACTTACGGTATTGTTTATCGGGGAGCTACCGGTTTCGTCGGACATGAAATGATTCTGGAATGCCGCAAGGTACATGAAGAAACGGGTATCTCAGAAAATGACATCGCGAAGCGTCTGATGGACTACGGCTATCATGCACCGACTCTCTCCTTCCCTGTTCACGGCACATTGATGATTGAACCTACTGAAAGCGAAAGCCTGGCGGAGTTGAACAACTTTATAGACGTCATGCTGAATATATGGAAAGAAATCCAGGAAGTGAAAAACGAAGAAGCAGATAAGAATGATAATGTATTAGTCAACGCCCCGCATCCGGAATATGAAATTGTGAATGATAACTGGGAACATTCCTACACACGTGAGAAAGCAGCGTATCCGATAGAAAGCGTGCGTGAGAATAAGTTCTGGGTGAATGTGGCTCGCGTAGACAATACGTTGGGAGACCGGAAATTATTGCCGACCCGCTACGGAACGTTCGAATAAGAAGAAGCTTTCAAAGGAAATCCGTACATGAAAAAATAAGCCCGGAGCTCAGCAAATGTGAGCTCCGGGCTTACCTTTGTTAAGCACCGAGCGTATTCCAATAAGCACCGAGCTAAATGAACATAAGAAGCGACTCCGAAACCTTACGGTTATCATGCTGCTCTTCATTCCATTCCATGTTTGTCGAAAACATAGTCTGGTTCTATCTGACAACAGTCACTGTTCCGGCTTTTACCATTTTCTCCCTTAGTGAGATTTTAGGATCAACATATCCTAAAGCTACACAGCCATATACTTTATGATTCTCCGGTACACCCAAAGAGCTTATAAATTCACGAACTTCGGGATCATCGCAAGTCGTACCCAACTGATTGATCCAGCAAGATCCGATTCCCAGAGAATGGGCAGCCAAAAACATATTCTCAATCGCGCAGGCACAATCCATGCCGGCCCACCATTGAGTGGGTTCGTTGGACACGATCACCAAAGTCGGGGCATGATAATAACAGCAATACGCCTTGCTATGACCACGTTCCTGTAATTTCGGTTCATCGCTTTTAGCAAAAGCGCCTTTAATCCGTTCATTCAATTCTGCCAGTTTATCTGCATTCTGAATAGCGGTAAAATGCCATGTCTCCAAATGCATCCCACTGGGTGCAAAAGTGGCAGCTTCCAGAATAGCCTGTAAGTCTTCTTCCGAAACTTGCCGGTCAGTATAAGCCCGTACACTACGACGTGCTTTGATATTTTCTAAAACTTCATTCGTTTTCATATACTATATTTACTATACTTACAACTCGTTCACCACTTGCATTTATCGTTTTACCAATCCGATCTTTGCATTCAGTTTGAAGTAATACGTACCGTTCTCTCTTTCCAAAAAGCCGTATTTGTCTTTATCCAGAGAACCTTTCTCCAAACGGGTATTCAGGAACAGGAAGTCCTCCATAACCGGTTTCTCTGACTTGTGATAGCAAAGAACTTCCCCACTCCCATCCATCAACAGGATACCTTCAACAGCCGAATCCTGTCCAGTATATATCTTTGCCGGACGCATACCCAAGGCTAATGCCATCAGGAATTGCTTCACTTTAAACTCATAGAAACCATGTTTGTTTACCAATTCATCTTTTATTTTCAACGGGTTCATCTGTTTGATTACTTCCGTCAGTTCACTGATACGGGTGATGTCGTCCAAGTGCATGATGCGCACCATTTCTGTCAGCACACGAGGAAAGTGTAAGTCAATCATTAAAAGATTGCTACGGAATACCCGATCTGCCACGTCCGAGTATTTGAGTACACCACCCAAGCGCTCAATCAGCAACATTCGTTCTGCTACTTCATTAGGGGCTTCCGGCAACGCATTAATCTTATTCACCGTAGGTGTTGCAAATTTGACTCCGCTCTGTTCCAGTTTCAAGTTAGCCGCACGGCCTCCGTCCAACAGCGGATTCATAGCACCCAATCGCGAACGAACGCTGAACCCGCTCAACGGTGCCTCCGGATGCCAGAAGGCAATATAAAAATCGGTACGATCTTCCGTCTTCGCTTCCAGATCGAAAATTGCGACTTCATCCAAAAACTCTTCCACTCCATCCGGAGAAGTGACTTCATCCTCCGAAGAGGACTTGACAGCCTGCAAAATCAAATCTGCCACAATCCCAAAATCTTCCCGGGGAACGGATTTCTCACTATTTTCTCCTTTGATGCGGACCATCTCTTTTTCTATATAGTAGCAGCGTGTTCCGTCATGTTCCTCCCGTTGAATCATTGCAATAGGCCAGTCGATTTCTCCTTTCTTTGCCTTAGCCGTACCCAACGTTACTTTTCCTTCTGTCAGCAGACGGAAGAAAGTATACAGTTCACACCATTCTCTTTTTGTTGCTTCAAATGCCATATATTCTTATTTTTCTTTATTTTACTCTTCATCAAGAATCCTTGCGGTCTCCACTTTCTCCAATCGTGCACGCAGTTTGGGCATCATGGAACGACGAATACACAACGTCATGCTGCAATCCATATCGTACGATTGACTGAGAATTTCCGGTTCTTCCTCCTTTACAATACGCATGATATCGTTCATAAAAGGATATTCAAACATTACGGTCACTTCTTCATCTACCGTTTTTTCTATAATGGTAGCGGCAGATATTGCTTCGGCAGCAGCTGCTTTATAAGCTACAATCAGTCCGCTCGTTCCTAACTTGATTCCACCGAAATAACGGACTACAATAATCAGAATATCAGTCAGTTCATTAGAGTTAATTTGCCCGAGAATGGGCTTTCCCGCCGTTCCCGAAGGTTCACCGTTATCATTGGCTCGAAAATCCTTTCGCGCTGCACCTAACATATAAGCATAGCACACGTGCCGTGCATCATAATACTTCTTCTGATACGTTTCAAGATGCGCTTTTATCTCATCAAGGGTACGCACAGGCAAGGCGATGGCAATAAACTTGCTTCGCTTTTCTGTATAAATACCTTCGGAAGGTTCGACGATAGTTTTATAAGTATCTTCAGCAGTCATGCCGCAAAGATACGGCTTTCTTGACGAAATTCCATCTGCTGTTCGAAAATATTAAAGCTTCTCATTGAAACGAGCGCTTCATTTCATGCAGTCAAACGGTCGATGGGGTGCAATCAAGCAGTCAATTGGAGGTAGTCGGGTGGTCGTTTTAACGGAATCGGGCGGTCATTTATACAAAAACAAGCGGTCAATCTCTCACAAATGTCCTGTTGATTGTGAGAGATTGACCGCTCTATTTTCTATATAGAATATGTCTTAATCCAACTTATGGATAACCAATCCTGAACGAAGTTTCGGTTCAAACCAAGTCGTTTTGGGAGGCATAATGTTGCCAGTATCGGCAATATCCATCAATTGCTTCATGGATACGGGATAAAGAGCCAGAGCTACTTTCATTTCTCCACTGTCAACACGCTTCTTCAATTCTCCCAAACCGCGGATACCGCCTACAAAGTCAATACGCTTATCCGAACGGAGGTCTTTGATTCCTAAAATCTCATCTAAAATCAGATTGGAAGAAATAGTAACGTCAAGCACGCCGATAGGATCATTGTCATTGTATGTACCTGCCTTTGCCGTCAGACTATACCACTTGTCGCCAAGATAGAGGGAGAAATTGTGCAAACCGGACGGTTTATAGATATCTGTACCCTTTTCTTCTACAACAAAATTCTTATCCAATGCAGCAAGAAATTGTTCGGGAGTCAGCCCGTTGAGGTCTTTTACTACACGGTTATAGTCGATGATAGTCAATTGATTGGCAGGGAAACATACAGCCATGAAATAGTTATACTCTTCATCGCCACGATGGTTCGCGTTTTGCTTTGCTTTCTCGGCACCTACCAGAGCAGCAGCAGCGGAACGATGATGCCCGTCGGCAATATATAATGCCGGCATTTTAGCAAATTCTGCAGTAATTGCAGCGATATCTTCGTCCTGGTCAACAATCCAGAAAGTATGTCCGAAGCCATCACCCGGAGCGATAAAGTCGTAAACAGGCTTTTCGGCAGTGTATTTCCGAATGATTGTATCCAATTTCGCATTATCGGGATAGGCAAAGAATACAGGTTCGATATTCGCATTGTTCACACGAACGTGCTTCATACGGTCTTCTTCCTTATCACGACGGGTAAGCTCATGCTTCTTGATGATACCGTTCATATAGTCAGGAACATAAGCGCCTACTACCAGTCCATACTGAGTTTTCCCGTTCATGGTCTGGGCATAGATGTAATAGTTTTCCTTTGCATCCTGCACTAACCAGCCTTTATCCTGAAACAGCCGGAAGTTTTCGGCAGCTTTCTCATAAACACGTTCATCGTGTTCATCCGTACCAACAGGAAAGTCAATCTCGGGCTTAATGATATGATAAAGGGATTTTTCATTTCCAGCTGCTTCTGTACGCGCTTCTTCTGAGTTTAATACATCGTAAGGACGGGAAGCAACCTGTTCAACCAGGTCTTGTGGAGGGCGAACGCCCTTAAAAGGTTTGATAATAGCCATAAGTCATGGTATGTTTTTAAGATTAGTACAACAGATACGCCCTCGCAAAAGCCGAGGGCGAAATCTGATAACATATTTCTGAATATACTACTTAATGTACACCAGCACCTATCATCAAATAAGTGACTGAACAACGATAAGCAGTCTTACTATTCATCTCATTATTTGTTTACTCTGAACTTCTCGCAACCGTCTTTCAAGAAACCAACAATCTGTTGAGCGGCAGCAATACCGGCATTGATATTTGCTTCGGCAGTCTGTGCACCCATCTTCTTCGGAGTAGAGAAATAACGTCCTGCAAACTTCTCAGCAAATTCCACATTAGCAGCAGGCATGATATCTGTCATATACTTGAAGTCGGCACGGTCTTCCATCAATTTGATCAGCTCGGCTTCGTTGATCACTTCCTTACGGGCAGTGTTCACCAGCATAGCGCCTTTTGGCATCTCTTTCAGCAAAGCGTAGTTGATAGAGTTCTTCGTTTCAGCAGTTGCCGGGATATGAAGAGACACTACCTGACAAGTCTTGTACAGTTCTTCTGCAGAGTCAAGTGCCTTCACGCCATCTTTCTCGATCACTTCTTTCGGACAGAAAGCGTCGTAGGCGTACACTTCCATTCCGAAGCCTTTAGCTACACGGGCAACGTTACGACCAACGTTTCCGTATGCATGGATACCCAGTTTCTTGCCCATCAATTCTGTACCGGAAGTACCGTTATAGAAGTTACGAACGGCGTATACCATCATGCCCAAAGCCAGTTCGGCAACAGCATTGGAGTTCTGTCCCGGAGTATTCATCACGCAAACATTGTGAGCGGTAGCGGCAGCCAGGTCTACATTATCGTATCCGGCACCAGCACGAACTACAATCTTCAGTTCTTTAGCAGCATCCAGCACCTCTGCATCAATAATATCACTACGGATAATGATAGCATTAGCATCTTTCACTGCATCCAGCAACTGTGCTTTATCGGTATATTTCTCCAGCAAAGCAAGCTCATATCCGGCTGCTTCGATTTCTTTACGGATACCGTCTACAGCAACTTTGGCAAACGGTTTTTCAGTAGCTACAAGTACTTTCATAATTTATCTGTATCTTTTAAAAAAGATTCACCACAGACTTCACCGGCCTACACACTATATTCAATAAGATTTCAGTGTAAATCCGTGCAATCTGTGGTGACTCTATTTATATTATTAATGAAGTTTTTCAAATTCCTGCATGCAGTCGATCAAAGCTTGTACACTTTCTTTCGGCAGAGCATTGTAGCAAGATGCACGGAAACCACCCACTGAACGATGTCCTTTGATACCTACCATACCTTTTTCTGTAGCGAACTTCATGAAGTCAGCTTCCAGATCCTTGTATTCGGGAGCCATCACGAAACAGATGTTCATGCGTGAACGGTCTTCTTTGGCAGCAGTACCTACGAACAGTTTGTTACGGTCGATTTCAGCGTACAGCATATCAGCCTTTTCGATAGCACGACGTTCCATTTCTTTCACACCACCCTGTGCCTTAATCCAACGCAGGTTCAACAGTGCAGCATAGATAGGCACTACCGGAGGAGTGTTGAACATAGAACCGTTATCGATATGAGTCTGATAGTTTAGCATTGACGGGATGTAACGAGAAACTTTACCTACCGCATCATTCTTCACGATAACGAATGTAACACCGGCAGGAGCCAGATTTTTCTGCGCACCACCATAGATACAGATATATTTGGAAACGTCGATCGGACGAGAGAAAATATCAGAAGACATATCGGCAACCATCGGAACCGGAGAGTTGAGATCTTCTTTTAATTCTGTACCATAAATCGTGTTATTGGTAGTTATGTGGAAATAATCTGCGTCAGCAGGAATTGTGTAATCTTTCGGGATGTAAGTATATGTAGCTTCAGCGGAAGAAGCAACTTCTACGACTTCACCAAACCCCTTAGCTTCTTTCATTGCTTTCTTTGCCCACACACCTGTATTCAGATAAGCAGCCTTTTTTTCAAGGAAGTTGAAAGGTACCATGCAGAACTCCATACTAGCACCACCACCAAGGAACAGTACCGAATAACCTTCGGGGATATTGAGTAATTCCTTGAATAATGCCTCTGCTTCGTCAACCACAGGTTGGAAGTCTTTGGCACGGTGACTGATTTCCATCAGGGAGAGACCAGAGCCGTTGAAATCTAAAATAGCCTTCGCTGTATCCTCTATCACCTCACGCGGAAGAATGGAAGGTCCTGCATTGAAATTATGCTTTTTCATTTGAAGTTTGTTTTTGGTTTAACATTTCGTTAGTTTATGTCTTTTGACCTTGCGAATTTACGAATTTATTTCCGGTGCACAAATCTTTCCTTATAAAAATACTGTTTTAAAGCAGATTTCTCTTTCTTTTTATTGGTTTATACAAGATATATACACCATATTGTTATCCATACATATCAAGCAAGGGATAAAAGGTGAAAATATAACCTGTGGGAAATAATCGGTTATAGAGTGAAAGGAAAACGGTTATAAAATGAATATTTATTAAGAAAGACAGAGAAAAACGAGGATTTCTCACCCTAACAAGCGACGAGACTAAAATTATAAAAATAAGTCAGAAAGAAAGGAGTCTCCAATACCTTCCTAAAAGAAAAGAAATGGAGACTGTCACAGAAATATTTTTCTACTATCATTTTACTCTGTCATCCGGGGAAGATATCTCCCACTTCAGAAAAGTGATATTATTTGTAATGACAAAGCCGATCATTTCGTCATTGCAGCATCCCAATCACCTATTTGGTTCTTGAAATTCCCCTTTCAGCTTTGAGAACACCTGTTGTTTTTCGGCTCCCTTTATTTAGCTTCCTCAATGATAGTCTTCATTCCTTTGATTTTTTCCCCTTGAATAAGATTCAGGAGTTGCTTTACTTTTGCCCGACGAACGGCAACAAAAGCATAATGCTCTTTCACATCAATCGCACCTACATCTTCACGCGTCAGATTACCTTTCTTATAAAGGAATCCGGCAATGTCCATCCGGCTCAGTTTCTCCTTCTTTCCTTTACCTATATATATAGTAGTCCAGACTGATTTGGGAGGACGCGAAGGATTTTCCGGCAGTTCCATCGTTTCTATATCTTCGGGAATATATTCAGGTAGTTTCTCTTCTGTGTGAAGAATCAGATAAGAAGTACCTGTTGCATCCCAACGTGCCGTACGTCCGTTACGATGTGTAAACGCTTCTTCGTTCACAGGCAGATGATAGTGAATGATGTGCTCTATCTCCGGAATATCAAGTCCACGGGCAGCAAGGTCGGTGGAGATCAGTACATGACAGCTTCCGTTACGGAACTTATACAATGCCCGTTCCCGATCCGGCTGTTCCATACCACCATGAAAACGTTCGGCTGATAGTTTCTTATCTTCGAGCAGCTTATGCACACGATCCACCGCATCCCGATGATTGCAGAAAACAATGCTGGAACTGCTTCCCAATGTACAAAGCAAGTTGTAAAGCGTAGCAATCTTATCTTTGGAAGGAGAAAGCACCTTCATCAGCTTCAACCGGTTTTCCTGTTCTTCGGTTGCCTCCGGAAGAAAATCCAGTTTGACTGTCCGGTTCAGTCCCGTAAACTGAGGAATTTCTTCGGCATCAGTAGCCGACAGCAGCATACGTTTCTTTAATCCCGGAAGCTGGGTAATGATCTCTGCCATCTCATCATGAAAGCCGAACTCCAGCGATTTATCAAACTCATCGATAATCAAAGTCTCGATTGTTTCGGGATCAAAGTTCCCTTTGGACAGATGGTCGGTGATACGTCCCGGAGTACCGATAATGATGGCAGGATGATTTCCTGCAATGCTTTTCTTTTCTTCGGCAATGGGATGCCCGCCGTAGCAGCAACACGTTTTCCAGGAAGTTCCCATGCTCCGGAATACGGTATCTATCTGTAAAGCCAACTCACGGGAAGGCACCAGAATCAGCACCTGCACGCTGTCATCATTCGGTTTTAGGATAAGCAACAGAGGCAAAAGATATGCCAACGTCTTACCCGATCCTGTCGGTGACAACAGGATAACATCTTTCCTGCCCGTGCCCTGTTCGAGCGCAGCTTCCTGCATCGGGTTCAAAGATTCAATCTTCAAATTCTGAAGAGCGGACTGTATTATTTCATTTTTCTCTAACATGGGGACAAAGATACAAAAAGGACGAAAAGATTCGGTAAGATAGTGCATAAAGAAAGCGGGAAATCTGAAAAGCACCATTGTCTTTTACAGATTTCCCGCCAGTTTCTTTATGTTACTCTTCCGGTCCTCTCCGACCGGAAATCAACTTCCGAAGATTATCCTCCAAAGTTATCGAACATCAGGTTCTGAGCCGGAACGCCCAGATCGTCGAGCATCTTCTCTACAGCTTTCGACATCGGACCAGGACCACACATATAGTATTCAATATCTTCAGGAGCTTCGTGGTTCTTCAAGTAAGTTTCATAAATTACGTTGTGTACGAAGCCCGGAGTATATTTCACACCGGCAGCATCAGCAGCAGGATCCGGACGGTCGAGTGCCAGATGGAATGTGAAGTTCGGGAAATCCTTTTCAATTTGCAGGAAGTCTTCCAGATAGAATACTTCGTTCAGCGCACGGGCACCATAGAAGTATGACATCTTGCGGTCGGTCGTATGCAATGTTTTCGTCAAGTGCATGATCTGTGCACGCAACGGAGCCATACCGGCACCACCACCGATCCACATCATTTCCTTGTTAGAGTCGAAAATCGGATGGAAGTCTCCATAAGGACCACTCATTATTACCTTGTCACCCGGTTTCAGCGTAAAGATATAAGAAGAAGCGATACCCGGCATTACATCCATAAATCCGGGACCTTGTTCTTTCGGCTTGAACGGAGGGGTAGCGATACGTACAGTCAGCATGATACGGTCACCTTCTGCAGGATAGTTGGCCATAGAGTAAGCACGGATTGTTTCCTCTTCATTCTTACATTTCAAGCCCAGCAAACCGAATTTCTCCCATGCAGGCAGATATTCTTCACCGATCAGGCTCTTATCAATGTCCTTATCATAATCCATTGAGAATTTAGGTATCTTGATCTGTGCGTAAGAACCCGGGATAAAGTCCATGTGTTCGCCTTTAGGCAATGCCACGATAAACTCTTTGATAAATGTAGCCACATTCTTGTTGGAGATCACTTCGCACTCCCACTCTTTCACGCCAAGTACAGACTCGTCAATCTTGATAGCCATGTCACTCTTCACTTTCACCTGACAGCCCAGACGCCAGTGGTCTTGTTGCTGTTTACGACTGAAGTGAGGAACTTCAGAAGGCAGGATTTCGCCACCACCTTCGAGTACCTGACATTTGCACTGTCCGCAAGAACCCTTGCCACCACAAGCGGATGACAGGAATACACCGTTTACGGCCAGCGTATTAAGCAATGTGGAACCGGACTCTACTTCCAGTCCTGTTTCGCCATTGATCGTTAGTTTCACGTTACCTGACGGTACCAGAAATTTCTTGGCAACCAGCAAGATAACAACAAGCAACAGAATAACCACAAGGAATACCCCAATGCTTGATAATATTAAATTCATATCCATTGTCTTATTCCTTTCTTTTTAGATGTTCAAACCAGAGAAACACATAAATGCGATTGCCATCAGACCTACAGTGATAAATGTGATACCCAGACCTTTCAGCGGAGCAGGTACATCAGAGTAAGCCATTTTCTCACGGATAGCAGCCAGACCGACGATAGCCAGCAGCCAGCCGATACCCGAACCGAGTGCGTAAGACAGCG
Source organism: Bacteroides sp. B1-V-101 (assembly GCF_023656585.1). Taxonomy (NCBI): domain Bacteria; kingdom Pseudomonadati; phylum Bacteroidota; class Bacteroidia; order Bacteroidales; family Bacteroidaceae; genus Bacteroides; species Bacteroides sp. B1-V-101. The sequence goes on from NZ_JAMOKH010000023.1 coordinate 81,741, forward strand.
CATCCCATACATCACCGATGTATTTCGGATCGCTTGCACCCAGATTGATGCGTTGTTGCATAAACAAAGAAGCACCCATGATAGCACAGTTAACGGCGATCAACGGCAGAAAGATACCCAGTGAAGCATACAGCGACGGGCTGAAACGTTCTACCACCATCTCCACCAATTGCACGATACCGGCAATAACGGCAATGAAAAGAATAAAACTCAGGAAGCTGAGGTCAACACCTTCAATGATAGCGTTGGCAGCCAGCACCTTGGTTTGCAATAAATAGTTCACCGGAAGCGTAACCAGCAACACGAATGTTACGGCTATACCCAGTCCTACGGCAGTCTTCACATTCTTCGATACAGCCAGATATGAGCACATACCCAAGAAGAACGCGAATATCATGTTGTCCACAAAGATGGAGCGGACGAATAAACTTAATAAATGTTCCATATATTTTAATTAAAAATTAAGAATGAAGAATTTCGAGTTTATGAGTGTTACCTTCATTCATCCTTCTTCACCCTTCATTTATATTAATTACTTTCTTCTTGCAGTTCTTTGTGACGTGCACGCTGATACCAGATGATGCAAGCTACGATAATCAATGCCATCGGCGGCATCAACATCAGACCGTTGTTTACATAACCGATATTCTGGATAGGCTCATAATTCAGGATATTGAAACCAAGCAAAGTTCCCGAACCGAGCAGTTCGCGGAAGAAAGCTACGATTACCAGAATCTTGGCATAACCCAAACCGTTACCAACTCCGTCAAGGAATGATTCCCAAGGACCGTTCTGCATGGCAAATGCTTCCAGACGTCCCATCAGGATACAGTTGGTAATGATCAAACCTACATAAACAGAGAGCTGTACACTTACATCGTATGCAAACGCTTTCAGAATTTCACTAACGATGGTAACCAAAGCAGCAACCACTACCAACTGAACGATGATACGGATACGATTTGGAATCGTCTTACGCAACAGTGAAATAACGACATTGGCAAACGCTGTAATCACAGTAACTGAAAGTCCCATCACAATGGCGGGTTCCAGCTTGGCAGTAACAGCAAGTGCAGAACAGATACCAAGCACCTGTACGGTTACCGGATTATCGATTCCCAACGGAGCAGAGAATACTTCTTTATTCTTCTTTGAAAACAGTTGTCCCATATTCTTTATCCTCCTCCTTATTATTTAGTTAAAAAACTTATGTAATTATTCAGACAAGCCTTCAGCATAGCATCCACACCTACCGAAGTGATCGTACCACCAGAGATACCGTCCACTTGGTAATCAGCTTTTTCTACCTTGCCATTCTTAACAACACCCAGAGCAACGGCACCGTTTTCCAGTGTCTTCTTGCCTGCGAATTCGTGTTGGAACCAGTCAGTAGCGATTTCAGCACCCAACCCCGGTGTCTCACTTGCGTGTGAGAAATAAACACCGTAAACAGTGTCTTTATCCTCGTTCAAAGCAACATATCCCCAGATAGCACCCCAAAGACCGGCACCGTAAACTGGAAATACATATTTAGTCTGGCCATCCACATCGCATACAAATACGTGCAGACGTTGTTGTTCTTTTGCTTCTTTCTCGTAGTTGGTAGCAAACTCACCTGTGTTTTCAGTCAGCGTGCCGTCTACGTTCATCAGCATATCACCTTTTACATATTTCTGATATTCGGCATCAGCGTCTTCTACATTTTTAATGTTCAATGCAGCAAGAATCTGTTTTTTAGTGTCCAACTGCACATTCTTGTCTTGTGTAGCTTTCAGTGAAGAACTAACGAATGCCAGCAGGAATGCAACGATAATAACCATTACCGAAGCATAAATGATAGTATAACTATTACTATTTGTATTCATTTTCATTCGGTATTATTGGTTAGACTTAACAGCGCGTTTCTCGCGACGGCTGATATTACTCTGTACTACACAGTAGTCGATCAGCGGAGCGAAGATGTTCATCAGCAGGATGGCAAGCATCATACCTTCGGGATAACCCGGATTCAGTACGCGGATAATGATAGCCATCACACCGATCAGAAATCCGAAGATGTATTTACCTCTTTCCGTACGTGCGGATGTCACAGGGTCGGTAGCCATGAACACGGCACCGAAGCAGAAACCACCCAGTACGAGGTGTTCGTACCAAGGCATCTGAGCCATTGTGTTGTTTTCCATGCCGATAGCATTGAATACCCAGGCCATGAATGCACCACCAACGAATACAGAAAGCATCGTCTTCCAGCTTGCAACGCCTGTCCACAGCAGGATAACGGCACCGATCAGGATGGCGATCACACTTGTTTCACCGATAGAACCGGGAATAAGACCTGTTATCATATCCATGTTGAATGCAGGAACCGTACCCGTTGTAGCGGCTTGTCCCAGCGGGGTAGCCACAGTCAGACCGTCTACAGCCTGTCCCATACCGAAAATGGTATCGCCCGATACCCAAACGGCGTCACCGGACATCTTGGTAGGATATGCGAAGAACAGGAATGCACGGGTGATCAACGCTACGTTGAACACATTCATACCCGTACCACCGAATACTTCTTTTGCAAAGATAACAGAGAATGCAGTTGCTACGGCAAGAATCCAAAGCGGACAGTCTACCGGAACGATCATCGGGATCAGAATACCGGAAACAAGGAATCCTTCCTGAATTTCCTCCTTCTTCCATTGAGCTACGACGAACTCAATCCCCAGACCAACAACGTATGATACGATAATTTTAGGCAATACAGCCAGAAATCCGTAAATAAACATTTCGATGAAGCTGCCAGTAGCACCCGTGTGGGTGAAATGCTGGTAACCTACGTTGTACATACCGAACAGCAGCGCCGGTACTAACGAAATAACCACAATCGACATAATACGCTTGCTGTCGATCGCGTCGTGTATGTGCGTTCCCGTTTTCGCAGTCTTGCTGGGCACGAACAGGAATGTTTCGAAGCCGTCGAACACCGACTGGAATGCGTGGAATTTACCGCCCTCTTCAAAGTTCGGCTTTATCTTATCGAGATAATTTCTTAACGCTTTCATTAATATATTACTATTTTACGATTTACAATTTACAATTTGCCATGCGGATTATGCCATTTCAGCACGGAGCATGTCGAGTCCGACACGGACGATGCGTTGGAGTTCCATCTTCGAAGAGCAGACGAACTCGCAGAGTGCGAAGTCTTCAGGAGCCACTTCGTAAATCCCCAGCGCTTCCATGCGGTCGATATCACCGGCGATGATCGCTTTAATCAGATATTCGGGCATGATGTCCATCGGGAATACCTTGTCATATTCGCCGGACATGATCATGTGGCGTTCGCCGCCTTTGATACGTGCATCCAGCGTATATTCCTTTTTGCCCATCAACCAGCTGAAATATGAGTGGTTGGCACTGAACTGGTTGAAACGCGGCATGATCCATCCGAACATTTCGTGAACGTCATCACCTTCGGGGATTACAGTCAGCTGGCTGTGGAAAGCGCCCAAGAATCCGTTAGGAGAAACTTGTTTGCCACTCAGCACGTTACCGCTGATGTAGCGCAAATCTTTGTCAGTTGTTACGTTTCCGGCAAATACGTTGGTCAGCAATGCACCTACCTGAAGTTTGCAGTAAGCAGGTTTCAACACTTCGGAACCTGTCACGGCTACTGTGCGGGTAAAATTCACACGGCCTGTATTGAAGAGACGACCGATGAAGATAACGGCTTGCGGATCAATTGTCCACACAGTTTCGCCCTTTGAAACGGGGTCGAGGTGGTTGATCTGAACACCTACGTTACCGGCAGGGTTCGGTCCGTCGAAAGCGGTGATTGTAACGTTCTTAGCCTGTGTCAGTGCAGCGGCTTTCTGTTTCACGCTGATGCTCAGGTAAGTTTTTGCCATTTTGGCGAGGGCATCAAGACCAGTCTGGAAGTTTGCTTCTTCGCCTTTCAGAGCAAATTCGAAGTCGGGAGCCAGCGGATTGGTATCGAATGCGGAAACGAAGATGCCCTTCGGTGTTACCGTCGGGTCTGCAATGATGTCATACGGACGTTGCTTGATAAACGCAAACAGACCTGCTTCAAGAAGCGCGGACTTCACAGCATCTGCATCCATCGAGGATACGTTCTTCTTACCAAATTCTTCGTAGTCCTGCTCTGCGGCAGCTTCCACTACGATGTTCAATACCTTACGGCGAGCACCACGTTCAACGCTCGTCACTACGCCACTCACGGGCGAAACAAATTTCACTTCAGGATGATACTTGTCGATAAACAAGGGTCCACCGGCCATCACATATTCCTGCTCTTTCACAACCACTTTCGGTGTCACTCCAGGAAAATCATCGGGTACGAGTGCGTAAAATCCCGGCTCTTTCACTGTTGTGTACGTCTCAGCAGCTTTACCTTTCAGGTTTATGTCAAGGCCTTTACGTAACTTTATTACATTTGCCATGCTATATAAAATAATGGTTTCATAAAATTTGCCGCAAAAGTAATAAATAATAATGTGATTCGGGAGGAAAAAAGAAAGGAATTACGGAAAAATATCCGTAATTCCTTTTGTGTTCGCACACGTTCTTTAATAAAGTAGGCTGGAAGACCTGCGCGCACAAGTCTATGCAACGTGATTGTCGGTTGGTTATTCTTCGCCGGCAAACATTGGATCCCACGCCGGCAGGCGGATCGGTTTTTGTTTCAAGACTTCGAGTGCTTTCGGGGTCACGTATTTCGTTTCCACAACAAGACGGAAGGTATATTCGTTGAACCATTCGTCGGTCATGATGAGATGTCCCTGATAGCCGGCTCCGGCACCCCAACTATTTTCAACCATCCATTTGGTCGGTTTTCCGTTTTTGTCCAGATCGACTGCCATGAGGGTCATGGCGTGACTGGAGCTGCTGGCAAAGCTTTGAATACGCTGCTTCTTGTCCATGCCGAAGGTGGTGCCCATCAATGAGTCGTAATCATAGTTTTTGACGTCGAGCAGACCACGGTCAGAGTTCAGGAACTTGCCGACGTCGCAGGAGTAATACATCATGGTGCTGTCTTTCAGAGAGGCGATGGCCATCTCCTTGATGTCCTCGATCGGGAGGTTGACGTATGTCCAGTTCTTACCGTCGTAGCGGTGGCGGTCGTAGTCTATTTCATAACATTTGTAGTATTCGCGGCTGGGATCGTTCATGAGCATGACGTAGTTGTCAATCAGCTTTTCGTCACCGTATTTCTTCAGGAAAGAAAGCGGGGTGTAGGTGGCGGTTTCTACAGGCTCGCCTTTGACATTATATTGCGTCCAGGTAAATTCTGTGGGAGGTACGCCCAAGTTCAGGACAAGCATACGGTAAATGGTGCTCAACATTTCCACTTTAGCGTTCTCTATAGCGGTAGGTTTGGCTTTTTTCGAGGCCATGTCACGGAGCTGCAAACCCTGTTCGCGAAGTTTCAGAGCGATCAGACTCGCCATGCGGGCTGTGTTTTCGCTGCTGTTCGTTTCGGGCATCACGTCTTTGGGGACGAGACCGTATTTGCTTACGATGTCCGCTACTCCGGTGAATGTGCCGCCGTCGCTCAACGGATTGCGGAACAGCCATTCCACCATTTTATCGTTCATAGGCTTGTCGCTGGTATCGATGACTCCTTGGAGGAAAAGGTTGGCCTTTTCCAGCTGGTCGAAAAAGAAAGGATAGGTTTGCGAGAATTCGAAAGACCCCAGATTGTATTTATCGATGGCTTTGGCACGCATTACGTTCAGACCGGTGAAGAGCCAGCAGCGTCCGGACGATTTCTGGTCGGTGATCCCCTTGGAGTTCACTTTGACAGAAAAATGTGTATCCATCCCCTTCATGTTGTCCTGGTTCAGGGCAAGCTTGCGGATGTCGTTGTTGCTGATGGCGTTCCGGATAGCCTTGTCGGTAGAAGTACCTTGATAACTCTGTTTGATTTGCTGCATCATGTCAGTGCTGATGCCGCCTTTCGCGTCCTGTGCCTGTGCAGAATAGTAAAGGGCACAGCAAACAAAAACTGATAAAATTCGTTTATTCATTATAGATCGTTTATAAATTAACTTTGCCTGTATGCTAATAGTAATCCGTTGGCAATTTCGTTTTACATATTATTAATTGGCAAAAATACGATTCTTTTTTAGATTTATTATCTATGAGAATGAAAACTAATCGAAATAAAATAGTTTCCTTTGCAGCGGATTTCAAGAAAGAATATGAAAAGATATACAATAGGTATATTGATGATGTTTCTATTCATCAATATTTCGTTAGCTCAAACGGCTGACACGGCAGTAAAAAGCGATGAACTGCAAACGACTACAACTTCTGTTGACGAAGTCGGGGTAGCCCCGGCAGATCCCACCCCCACCCTTTCCAAAAAAGAATTGCGACGCCAGCGTGTAGCCAAACGTAATCTACATTATAATATATTAGGTGGCCCCAGCTATACTCCTGACTTCGGATTACTGATCGGCGGTAGTGCATTGATGACGTTTCGGATGAATCCGAGTGATACTACCCAACAACGTTCGGTGGTGCCGATGGCCATCGCCCTGATGTTCGAAGGAGGACTGAACCTGTTCACCAAACCGCAGCTTTTCTTCAAAGGCGACCGATTCCGCATCTTCGGAGTCTTTGCATATAAGAATACACTGGAAAATTTCTACGGCATCGGATACAGCACCAACAAGGACTATCCGCGTGGCGAAGACACCAGCGAATACCGTTATAGCGGTGTGCAGGTGAATCCGTGGTTTTTATTCCGTCTGGGGAAAAGCAACTTCTTTGCCGGCCCGCAGATCGACTTCAATTATGACAAGATCACTAAACCTGCCGCAGGAATGATAGAGCAACCATCGTATATTGCTGCCGGCGGTACGGATCACGGCTACTCTAACCTCAGTTCCGGAGTCGGTTTCCTGCTGACGTACGACACCCGTGACGTTCCCGCCAATGCTTATCGGGGAACGTATCTGGACTTTCGTGGGATGATGTACAACAAAGCCTTCGGAAGCGATAATAATTTCTACCGTTTGGAAATAGACTACCGCCAATACAAGACCCTAGGCAAACGTAAAGTATTGGCTTGGACAGTGCAAACAAAGAATGTATTCGGCAATGTTCCATTGACTAAATACGCACTCAGCGGCACTCCTTTCGACCTTCGTGGTTATTATATGGGACAGTTTCGCGACAAGTCATCCCACGTGATGATGGCAGAATACCGTCAGATGATAAATACGGACAAAAGCAATTGGGTGAAGAAGATGCTGAATCATGTAGGCTACGTAGCATGGGGAGGATGCGGCTTCATGGGCCCTACTCCGGGCAAAATCGAAGGTGTACTTCCTAATCTGGGACTCGGTTTACGCATTGAAGTTCAGCCCCGTATGAACGTCCGTCTTGACTTCGGCAGAGACATGGTGAACAAGCAGAATTTATTCTATTTCAACATGACGGAGGCATTCTAAACAAGTATTTGCTCATAATTAACAAGAAAGATGATAAAATGCTTCCATAAGAACATCATTAAATAAAATTAATCCTTATATTTGCGTTGCTATAACACAGCAAAAGCAGATAATAGGGTTAATTTATGAAACAAATCAGATACCTCTTCGGAGGATTACTATTTTTGTTTGCCTCCATCGGAAGCGTAACTGCGCAAGAGGTAAGCGATTACTCAAAACTACAACCAAGTGATTATTCCAGCATTACACTTCCACCGCTGGATCTTCTTTTCGAGAACGCAAAAAGCGCTCCGACTTACGAATTAGCTTCAGTAAAAGAACAAATTGAACGGAAACTTCTGGCAAAAGAGAAGCGTGCCTTCTTAGGCTTTTTCAGTTTACGGGGCAGCTACCAATATGGTATGTTCGGTAACGAGTCTACTTATACCGATGTAGCGATTGCACCTTACCTGACCTATGCAACACAGGCACAGAACGGATATACGGTAGGTGCAGGAGTCAATATTCCTTTAGACGGCCTCTTTGACCTGACAGCACGGGTAAAACGTCAAAAACTGAATGTGCGCACTGCCCAGCTTGAAAGGGAGGTAAAATTTGAGGAAATGAAAAAGGAAATTATCCTCTTATACGCAACTGCGACCTCCCAATTAAACATTCTTAAACTTAATGCCGAAGCCCTCATGCTTGCTAATGTACAATATAGTATAGCTGAAAAGGATTTCTCGAATGGAGCTATTGACTCGGGGACTTTATCATCTGAAAAGTCTCGCCAATCTGACGCACAAGAGAAATTCGAAAACAGCAAATTCGAACTAAGCAAGAGTTTAATGATACTTGAGTTAATCACCCACACTCCCATTTTAAGAAACAAATAAACATACATTTATGGAATACATCCTTTATATCAGCAGATTCCTATATCGTATCCGTTGGTGGTTAGTAATTGGAACAGCCATTATAACATTTGCTGTTTACTATTTTGGAAAACGCATGATAGGCAAAACATATAATGTAGAGGCAACCCTCTACACTGGTGCTGCTTCCGGCTACAATCTAGAAGGTGGAAATAACAAAGTGGATTGGGCGACAACTCAGAACGCTATGGATAACCTAATGAACATTATCAAGGCTGAAAGTACACTCAAACGGGTATCTATGCGATTATATGCCCGAAGTCTGATCAAAGGTAATCCAAAAGAAGACAATGAATTCATCAAAGCCAGCAATTACAACAGAATATATGAACACCTAAAGAATAGTCCGAACGGGAAAGAAATACTGTCATTAATAGATAAAAACAGCGAAGATAAAACGGTAGCCAACTTTTTCAATTACTTGAGACCGACTCAAGCAAACTATCTCTATGGAGTATTCTATTATAATTTGCCCTATTACTCTTATAATGATCTCAGAGCAATCAGAGTAGCGCGTAAAGGTGCCAGCGATCTGATTGAAATAAGTTATACGGCAAGTGATCCGGGTATCGCCTATAATACCATTGACATTCTGACCAAAGAATTTGTAAACGAATACAGTGCAATCCGTTATGGTGAAACAGATAAAGTTATCGAATATTTTAAAAGCGAACTTCAACGCATCGGAAAGGAACTTCGGCTTAAAGAAGACTCACTAACGCAATATAACGTAGAAAAACGTGTTATTAATTATTACGATGAGACCAAAGAAATCGCTGCCATCAACAAAGAGTTTGAGTTACGTGAACAAAACGTACTGATTGCATACAACAGCGCCAAAGCAATGTTAAACGAACTGGAAAAGCAAATGGGCAGCAATGCCAAACATGTAATCAACAATCTTCAGTTCTTGGATAAACTAAATGAAGCCGCTTCGCTTACAGGAAAAATCTCAGAAATGGAAACGATTTCAAGTGATCATCAGAATCAAGAAGCCTCATTACAGGAATATAAGAATCGCTTAAATCAAACGCGCAAGGAGCTTTCCGAGCTTTCAAACAAATATGTAGAGAACAAATATACCAAAGAAGGAATAGCTAAAGAGAACATCATAGAACAGTGGCTTGAAGTAACCATGCAATACGAAAAAGCCAAATCAGACTTACAAATTATACAGCAAAGCCGTATAGACCTCAACGAGAAATACAGACAGTTTGCACCAGTAGGTTCCACTATCAAACGTCAAGAGCGTAACATAACTTTTATAGAGCAAAATTACTTGTCTGTATTGAAAAGCTACAATGATGCCCTCATGCGTAGAAAAAATTTGGAAATGACCTCCGCTGCATTAAAAGTGTTGAATGCTCCGGCATATCCGATCAGTGCCATGCCCACTCCTTTGAAAAAAATGGTAATGGCAGCGTGTGCCGGTACCTTCTTATTTATTTTGGGATTCTTCTTAATTCTTGAATTATTAGACCGTACTCTACGCGATTCTATTCGTACACGTCGTTTGATTGGACTTCCGATGTTAGGCGCCTTTCCCAAAGACTCTATTTTAGAGTATCACAATCATGTTGAAGAATCAAAAAGTATAGCTACAAAACAGTTAAGCAATAGTATCCTTCGTTTCTGTCAGCAAAAGAAAGAAGGATTGCCCTACATTATCAATTTTATTAGTACAGAAGGCGGGGAAGGCAAAAGTTATGTGATCGAAGCCCTAAAAAAATACTGGAACAGTATCGGACTTAAAACAAAAGTAATAACATGGAAGTCAGACTTCAGAATTGATTCACGAGAATACAACCTGGCCAAAAGCATTACCGATCTATACACATCAGAGGAAGAAGATATTCTCATCGTTGAATATCCCAATCTGCGGGAAGCTAGCATATCGCTGGAATTACTACAAGAAGCTAATCTAAATATACTCGTAGCCCGTGCTGACCGTGGTTGGAAAGAGACCGATAAGCTCTTGTCAGAAAAGCTAAGTCAACAAGTAGGTAAAACTCCACTTTATGTTTACTTGACACACGCATCCCGCAATGTGGTTGAAGACTACACTGGTATGCTTCCACCATATACACTTTGGAGGAAAATAGTATACCGACTGTCACAATTAGCATTGACAGAAAGTATATTTACGTTCACAAAAAGAAAGAAGCAGCCGGCAACATCAGGAGATGAAGATGACGAATGATAAAGGAAAATACAGTCAATACTTAACAGTAGCCGGTAACTATTTTGCCAATAAAGGATGGGTACATTTACTATTGGCAGGAGGATTGTATATATTATACAAAATGTTCTTTCGTACTTCCCTTCCTTTCTTTCTGACGATTAGTTCATTACCTTTAATGACAGTTATTTTCTTATTAATTATCAAATATTCAAAGCAAAGTTTCTATACACTTTTCATTCTCCAATTCCTGCTGGCAGCAGCTTATGCAGTGACAGACATACCATTGGGAGTAGCAACATTAATGTGTACATTGTTTGCCGTTGTTTTGCTCTTTGCGTACGGAATGCATGAAAAAATTGACTGGTCGGAAAGTCGTAATGGTATGCTTATGCTTTTTCTGATATGGGGAGTTTATTGCATATTAGAGATAGCTAATCCGAACAATGTTCAGGCAGCATGGAATATCTCCATCACCCATTATCTCATATATCCTATTGTATGTGCTGTCATCGTACCGTTAGCAATCCGTAACATCAAGGGGATTCAGTGGCTTCTAATTATATGGTCTCTTTTCATCCTCTTGGCAGCAGCCAAAGGATATTGGCAAAAAAACTGTGGTTTTAATGAACGTGAGCAGTATTTTTTATACGTTTTGGGAGGAGCAAGAACTCATATTATTTGGTCCGGTATTCGTTATTTCTCATTCTTCAGTGATGCAGCGAACTTCGGCGTACACATGGCTATGGGTGTTTCACTTTTTGGAATTTCACTTTTTTATATAAAAGGTGTATGGCTGAAAATCTATTTTATAATTGTCATTATTGCCGCCATTTACGGAATGGGAATTTCTGGAACACGGGCTGCGATAGCTCTGCCTATCGGTGCTTTAGGGAGTTTCATTATTCTTTCACGCAATCGCAAAGCATGTATTACAGGTATTTCAGTTCTTGCCTTGTTATTCTTGTTTTTTGTATGTACCAATATAGGAGATGACAATCAATATATCCGCAAGATGCGTTCTGCATTTCGTCCTAGCCAAGACGCTTCCTATCAATTACGTGTAGACAATCGAAAGAGAATGAGAGAATTGATGATTCACAAGCCTTTTGGATATGGGATAGGGTTATCCAAAGGCGACCGTTTCTATCCCAAAGAACGTATGCCCTATCCACCGGATTCCTGGTTAGTCTCAGTATGGGTAGAAACCGGAATCATCGGTCTAGTTCTCTACCTGGCTGTTCACGGAGTCCTTTTTGCATGGTGCGGATGGATACTGATGTTCAAGATCATGAACAAACGCCTGCGAGGCTTACTTACTGCCTGGCTCTGTACCGCTGCCGGATTCTATCTGGCAGCCTATGCCAACGACGTGATGCAATATCCCAACTCCATCCCCATATACACAGCCTTTGCCCTCTGCTTCGCAGGACCGTACATTGACAAGCGGATGCAGCAAAGTAAAGAAACAGAACTGAAAAACGAACAATAGATTATGATGAACGAACCTCAAGTCTCCTTTATCACAGTTTGCTACAACGGCTTTAAAGACACTTGCGAATTAATAGAATCGCTGCAAACACATGTACATTCCGTGAGCTATGAAATCATCGTCGTAGACAATGCTTCGCGCGAAGACGAAGCGACTAAAATCAAGGAGCTATATTCCGATATAGTCACCCTGCGGAGCGAGTCTAACCTAGGCTTCTCCGGTGGAAATAATCTGGGGATCAGAGTAGCCAAAGGAGCCTATATCTTTCTGATAAACAATGACACTTATGTTGAATCAGACGGATTCCACTACCTGACAGAGCGACTGGAAAGTCAGAAAAACATCGGAGCCGTCTCTCCGAAGATACGCTTTGCCTTTCCTCCGCAAAACATACAGTTTGCCGGATTCACCTCCCTGTCGGCAATCACTATACGCAACGAAATGACAGGTTTCGGCTGTCCGGACGACGGCACGTTCGACACCCCGCACACGACCCCCTACCTGCATGGGGCGGCACTCATGGTAAAACGTGAAGTCATTGAGAAAGTAGGAGAAATGCCGGAAATATTCTTCCTGTATTATGAAGAAATGGACTGGTGTACACAGATGACAAATGCCGGTTACGAACTATGGTATGAGCCTCGTTGCACCATCTTCCACAAAGAAAGCCAGAGCACCGGACAGTTCAGCAAGCTACGTACTTTCTACATGACGCGCAACCGTTTGCTCTACACCCGCCGCAACCGGAAAGGTGCTCAGCGGCTGCTCTCCATTCTTTATCAATCTACCATAGCTGCCGGAAAAAACAGCCTTCAGTTTGCCCTGAAAGGTCGTTTCGATTTATTTGCCACAGTATGGAAAGGTGTTGTCAGAAGCTTTTCTATCACCTCTCCTATCCGATAACCCTTAAAAATGAAAGACCATGTATACCTTTATTGATTGGATTCTCTTTATTCTCCTGGCACTTTGTGTCGGTTATCTGCTGTTCTACGCCATTGCTTCCAAATTCTATCGTCCGCGAAAACTTTCCGAAGCACGTATCCTGCGTCGTTTTCTTGTACTCTTCCCTGCATACAAGGAAGACAGGGTGATCGTCTCCACTATCCGTAATTTCCTCGAACAGGAATACCCCAAAGAAATGTACGACGTTCTTGTCATCTCCGATCAGATGCAGCCGGACACGAATGCTGCCCTACAAACACTCCCCATCTGTTTGCAAGTAGCCGACTATACCAATAGTTCCAAAGCCAAAGCCCTTACGCTGGCAATGAACGTCACTGCCAACGAATCTTATGACGTAGTAGTGATCATGGATGCCGACAATGTAACGACTCCCAATTTCCTCGCAGAAATCAACCGTGCTTTTGAGTCCGGCCTGCATGCCGTACAAGCCCACCGCACAGGAAAAAACATGAATACAGACATCGCTGTTCTGGATGCGATCAGCGAAGATATAAACAACGGATTCTTCCGTAGCGGGCACAACGCGATAGGATTGTCAGCCGGATTAGCCGGTTCCGGAATGGCATTCGACGTTCATTGGTTCCGCCGAAATGTAGGACATCTGCAAACATCGGGCGAAGACAAGGAGCTGGAAGCCCTGTTGCTAAAACAACGCATTCATATCGAGTATCTGGAACAACTGTCCGTATACGATGAAAAGACACAGAAAAAAGAAGGTATCAAAAATCAGCGTAAACGATGGATTGCAGCACAATACGGTGCATTGCGGGCTTCCTTGCCCGATTTCCCGAAAGCACTGATTCAGGGAAATATCGACTACTGCGACAAGATTCTTCAATGGATGCTGCCTCCCCGTCTGATACAACTGGTGGGAGTTTTCGGTTTCACTTTACTCTTTACCGCAATCGGCTTACTAATGAGTCTGCAAAGCGGAGAAAACGAGTGGTATACGGCCATCAAATGGTGGATACTATCAGCCGCCCAAGTTGCCGCCATGATCATACCTGTGCCGGGAAAGTTGCTGAACCGGAAATTAGGAAAAGCAATCCTGCAAATTCCGGCACTGGCACTGGCAATGATAGCCAATATGTTCCGACTGAAAGGAGCAAACAAAAAGTTTATTCATACTGAGCACGGAGAAGAATAAGGCCTTCGTCAAGCCCACTCCTCCTCCGCATCAAAGCACGGACAAGCCTTCACCCATTCCTCCGGCTCGATCTCCCCGTTCCCGTTCAGATCAGGGCTCAGATCACGATGCCCGCACACCCGGCAACCGGGATAATCACGCAGCAACGTAAGCACAAGCACATGCATCGAGTGTATCTGCCATTCGGTACGGGTATCGGCAGGCCGCCCGTGACAGTCAAGTCCGCCCTCATAGCAAATGCCGATACTTGTCCGGTTGAATCCTTTCGCATGAGCTCCTATCCGTTCAATGGGGCGGGTAGTCTTGATGTCGCCATTTTTCCGGATATAAAAGTGGTAGCCGATCCCGTTAAATCCCCGCCGGCGGTGGCACACTTCAAGGTCTGTTTCCGTGAAATCCCTGTCCGCCCTAGAGGCGGAACAGTGGATCACAATCAGGTCAATCTTCCTCATCGACCTGCCCTTTCATTCGTTTTCCTTTTCTCTTCCTACGGAAGAAAAACAGGATTTCCAATGCAATCTCCAAAATCTTGTCAATCATAACTTTTCATTTTTACAGGTTATTCATTTACAGGTATCACACATTAATGATGCTGATGTACTTACCGGACTAAACGGTAGGATCGGGAGCTTCCTCCTCCCCTCCATCGCCACCGGAACCGGAACCGCTGCCACCGCCACTACCGGAGCCTCCGCCATCACCGTTGCCTCCCGAAGCCGGCGCATTCTTGGAGACAAGTTCGAAGACCATGTTATTGTCCCCGCCACGTGTGGTTGCCGTACTGTCGTTGGCAAGCCGCAGAGCATTATCGACCTTGAAACGAAGGTTGACACGAGTGATATTCCTCACCGTACAGTCCTTTTCCAGTTCCACACCGGGACAAGTAAGCGTGGTATAGAAAATCCCCAAGCCATCAACTTTTACCTTATTCCCCGCTACGAGCACCTTCTTCATCGAACGGACAAAGGATTGCATCACGTGCTCCACATCCTCCACCGAAAGCGAACCGATCGACTCGATCTCACGCGCCAGCGACTCGATAGAATAAAGTTTCGATTCCCCCGGCTTGGGTTTGAGCACATACACCATCGGCGATTTGTCATCACCAATCTTTTTTTTGCGCTGATAGCGCACCACAGACACTGTTGCCATACTGAATTTGTATTAAAGAAAAGAAGGACATTCTCCCTTTCTGTTGGTGAAACAAAGATACGGCAGTGCATCGGCGATTTCCCGGATTACAACGGACTGCACCGGACTATGACGGGATAAAACGGATAAAGACGGATTAAGACAGCATAAAGCAGAATAAAGTGAATTAGAAACAGATTGAAAGCATACTAAAAGCGAATACAAAGTAACCATAAAGCAGATAAAAGCTGAAAAAGCTCCCAACCAACCCCGAATAAACACCCCCCAAAAAGACAAGCAGACAACGTGAATAACAACTAAATAATACAAGCATAAAAGCAACACTTTCATGAGCAACAAATTTGCTAAATCCAGTAAAAAACAGTAACTTTATACCCATTACAAACCCTACAATTAAATCAAAAATGAAAGCAAATACAGATACCCTGCAAAAACAGGAAGAAGAAAAATCCTTCCAATACCGCAGCTACGGAAAAGGAGAACTCGCCATGCTATATATCCCCAACGTCCAGCAACAAAGCGCAGTAGACCGCTTCAACGAATGGATCGAAGCCGCACCCGGACTAAAAGAACGCCTGCTATCCACCGGCATGAATCCCCGAAGCAGACACTACACACCCGCACAAGTACGACTGATCGTAGAGGTGCTGCAAGAACCTTGAAGATAAGTATTAAGTATTGGTGCCAATCAGCAGTTAAAACAAAATAAGAATAGTTCCGGACAAGATACCCGATTAACGTATAAAGCTGTCCGAAAAGTAGATAAATACTATCAACCTATCATTCAGCACACGGAGAAGAATCTCTTCTTTGACTAATATAAAGAGCTGATTCTTCGGCAGACTTAGGATGACAGAGCAAAACGATAGCAGACGTTCTCTTTTCGGACAGCCCCATTCAATATCATTTTCCGGCTCACTCGGATGAGCACGTTGCTTTTCAGCCGTGTCTCTTAATGAAATTTCTGATCTTCTTCGATAAGTTCCTGGCTAAATTTCTCCGGTGCCAAAGGGGTAAAGAGTTCTATAAGATTTTCTTCGGGATCGCGCAGGTACAGGGTACGCATCCCCCAATCGGGCATATCCGTAGGCTCACTGATAAATGTCACGCCTTTTGCTTTCAGTGCGACAAAGGTTTCGTCCACGTTATCCACACTGAATGAGATCATTAATTTTTCACGCATCCCAACAGGCTGCTGCTTATCTGCATTACCTGCCGAGGGCGCCATCCAGTCGGATACAAAAAGGGCGAGACCTTCTATTCCGTCGGCTACTTTAAAACTGGCGTATCCGCTATTCTCATCTCCCCAGGCCGGCTCTAATCCGAGTTGTTCGGTGTAGAATTTGAAGCATCCGGCGAAGTCCTTTACTAATAATCTTACGTTACTAAATCTCATTGTTTACAGATTAATGGTTTATTATTTGTTTCTTAGAATCGAAATGCAAATATAATCATTCTATCGGATGACGTTTCATGAATCCGTATTTACCTCAAAACTGTGCGAAAATAAAGTAAACCGGTATCAAAATGAATCACCATTCAACCAGTGATCCGCACCGTTACTCATCCCCCGTGACCTGTTACCCACCACCCTCCTCACCAGCTACGATTATTACCTATTACTTATTACCTATTACCTATTCAAACAGCTCCTTCTCCGGCAACCAGCACGAGCTGTCATTGACAGTGTTTCTGACCCGTTGTTCCGGTGGGACGGACGGGTCTTGGGACTCTTCGCAGGGGAGGTAACGTCCGCTGACGGGATCGTAGACAAAAGTAGCCACACCACCCGTTCCGAGATGTTTGAACTTCACTTTTTCGACATAGACACGTGTCACTCCGACCTCCTTGTCACGCTCCACTACCAAGCCGTAATCCGCCTTGTTGAAGAAATCGGCAGACCCGTTTACGTCGTACATATCCGGACGCGGAGTATGGTTCGTCACCGGATTGCGGTTCATCTTTCGGGGGTGCGCCACAAGAATCACCAGACAGTTATATTGCGTGGCAAACTCCGTAAACAGATTCAGGAAATTGGAAAGATACTGCGTTTCCGATTGCCCCGGTGCGGGGGTATGCTCAAAACGGTTGACCGGGTCGAAGACGAAGATGCGGCATCCCCGACGCAGGACAAGCTCACGGGCTTTGGCAAGCACCCGTTCCGGAGTGGCGCTGCCTTTGAGGGCGATGTGACAGACGTTTTCGGCAAGAAACTCTTCCGAACGGAGCAGAAGTCCTTCCGTCATGCCGCAACCGTTTTGAAAACGGCGTCCGGTCAGTTTCTCGATCAACTTGCGGAGATGGTAGACGATAGGATTATTCTCCGGACTGAAAAACGCTATCTTCCACTGATGGCGCATACAGAGGCGCAACACCAGTTCGTCCAGCCATTCCGATTTTCCGGCCCCCGGTATGCCCGTAACGATGACCAGCCGCCTACGTTCGTACGTACAAATCTTATCCATCTCCTCCCAGCCCGTCTCCGCTCCGGGACCGAAGCCGTTGTCGAACAATGCCCGCAGGTCTTCGTGCAGATCGGCGGCGGTGAAGATGCCTTCAAGAGGGATTTCTTCCGCCTGCTCGATGGCGATGCGAAGGCTGTCGATCCCATATTTGACAAGATGTTCATTGGCATCCTTGCACCCCGGTCCGTAGACGGCCACACGGCAGCGTTCGGCACCCAGACGGTTGACCAGTTCGTCACGCAGTTTAAGCCCGGCAGAGTCGGTGTCAACGGCTATGATGATGTCTTTCAGATTCTCGAAGTGCGACTCCATGAAGCGGTCGAGCCACGAAAGGTTCGCGTTAGCTCCGGCAGGTACGGAGATCACGCTTTTGAATCCGGTGGCAAGGGAGGACGCGGCATCCAGTTCGCCTTCGTGGATGATGCAGGTGTCCTGTCCCAGCACGGAATCGATATTGTAGGGAATCAGTTCGGCTCCCTGCACCATTTTGAAATTTTTGGCACCGCTGCGGAACTTGGTGTTGACGAGTTTCCCGTCCTCAAAATAGTTGAAACAGACGCACCGCTCTTTCGTGCCGGATTGCGACATGAACTCTTCCTGCTCCGTGATGCGCAGACCGGCGATGACGGACTGCGGAATGCAACGCGTCTCTACCAGCCAACGCTCCGTAGCTTCGGAAAGCGTCGTCTTCGAAGCGTCGAACACCGGACGGTGGAAATGCTGGGGAACGGCAGATGCCGCACGACGTTTACGGGCAGCCTGTCGCTCGGCTTTCGCACGCTCTTCGGCATCGTCGGGGACGTAGAAGTCGGCTCCGCAATGGTAGCAATGGCAATGCCCCGTGTCGATATTGACCCGCAGCGAACGGTCACGCTTGTTGTGCCTCGTCGGGAGGCATTGCTCGCAAATGGTTTTAACGACACCGCTGGTATGTCTGCGGACATCGACATGATAATTAGCAAAATTTCTCATATTTCTGTATTTCTATTCCTCCCTTTCGAAAAGGAGATTTTAAGTTGTATTAATAATTCAAGTTTCGCAGGTTACCTTTGCGTTATCAAAACTATCTTAATTCCCCTCCTTCAGGAAGCTACCCTTTATACACAAGTCTTAGCTGATTAACTCATACAGTTCAAACTGTGTATTAAATCTATCCAGTCCATTCTTAAAGGTTATATATCCTGGAATGGACTGGCTCTTGTATGCAC
>NZ_JAMOKH010000024.1:0-97295 GCF_023656585.1 Bacteroides sp. B1-V-101
AGATAGACTGAAATTAGTGGAGAGCCGGATACGCTGAGAGGTGTAAGTCCGGTTCGGGGGCGAGCATTTGGAAACCTACCATAGAAATATGATAAGGCGCTGGGTGCTTAGCCTACACAAAACGGTTAGAAAGTATTTTGGTGAGGCCGTTGTCGTCACTCAAGAACTGGACGATATTGTATCAAGTCCCATTATCAAAGACACCATTATCAACAATGCCGATTGTAAGATTCTGCTGGATCAGCGAAAGTATATTAACAAGTTTGACTCCGTACAGTCCCTGCTCGGATTGACCGACAAAGAGAAAGGGCAGATATTGTCTATCAATCAGTCCAACGATCCGGCACGGAAGTATAAGGAGGTTTGAATAGGCTTGGGAGGTGTCCGGTCCGCTGTCTATGCCACAGAAACCTCTGTCGAGGAGTATCTCACCTATACCACGGAAGAAACCGAAAAACTGGAAGTCACACAAATGACAGAGAAGCTGGGCGGCAATATGGAGCAGGCTATCCGAATGTTGGCAAGTGAGAAGAAAAAGAAAAAATAAACGATTAAAATAAAGAAGCAATGAGAAAGAGAATTATAAGCATGTTGTTTGTCCTGTCGGCCTTTATAGTACCGGCAAGCGTACAGGCACAGTGGGTGGTGTCCGATCCGGGCAACCTCGTCCAGGGTATCGTGAACAGTGTCAACGAAATAGTGGAGACCTCGGAAACGGCGCAGAATGCCCTCTCCACATGGAAGGAGACCTCAAAGATTTTCGAGCAGGGGCGTGAGTATTACGACAAGCTGCGCAAAGTGAACGACCTGATCAGCGGCAGCGAGAAAGTCAAGGAGTCCGTCCTGATGCTCGGTGATATCTCCGAGATTTACGTGAACAATTTCGGCAAGATGCTAACCGACAAGAATTTCAGCCAGCGGGAGCTGAATGCGATAGCTGCCGGTTATAACACCATCATGAAGAAGAGCAGCCGCAGCATTACCGAGCTGAAGAATATCATCAATCCCACCGGCATGTCCATGAACGACAAGGAACGCATTGACCTGGTGAACCGGGTATACAGGGAAATGACACATTACAAGGAATTGGCCAACTACTACACCCGCAAGAACCTGCATGTATCCTACCTGCGTGCCAAGGAGAAGAACGAGCAGCAACAGGTATTTGACCTGTACGGCAAGGATGAGCGTTATTGGTAGTCTACAATTTTAAAAGAATCAATTATGGTATTATTATCCATTTCATTTGAAAATATGCACCAGATTCTTCGGAATCTCTATGATACGATGACCAAACTCTGCCACCCGATGATGGACATGGCGATGGCACTCGCTGCATTAGGAGCTTTGTTCTATATCGCTTACCGTGTCTGGCAGTCGCTCTCCCGTGCGGAGCCCATCGATGTCTTTTCGATGTTACGGCCTTTTGTCCTGGGCATGTGTATCCTTTTCTTTGACGTGATGGTGCTGGGAACTCTCAACGGTATCTTTAGCCCCATCGTTCAGGGAACCGGAATGCTGCTCCGTGACCAGACCTTCGACTTGCAGAAGTACCAGCAGGAGAAGGACAAGCTCCGTGCGGACATGATGGCTAAGACGATGATGACCGGACGTGTCTTTGCTTCCAATGAGGAGCTGGATGCGGAACTGGATAACATGGGCTGGAGTGAGGAGGAGCATACGGCCTTGCAGACCATGTATGAGGTTTCGTATGCCTTCTCCCTGCAAGGTATTGTCCAGATGGTCATGCGCAAATTGCTGGAGATTCTCTTCCAGTCCGCTTCGCTGGTCATCGACACGATCCGTACCTTTTTCCTGATAGTCCTAAGCATTTTGGGACCGATAGCCTTTGCCCTGAGTGTTTTTGACGGACTGCAGAACACGCTTGTCCAATGGCTGGCACGCTATATCAGTGTCTATCTCTGGCTACCGGTGGCTGATCTCTTCGGGGCGATGCTTGCCAAGATACAGACGCTAATCCTGCAGGAAGAGATGAACCTGATGGCCGATCCGATGAGTGTCATTGACGTGGACGGTTCCTCGGCCATCTATCTGATATTCATGGTCATCGGCATTATCGGATATTTTTGTGTGCCCACTGTTTCGAACTGGATTGTCCAAGCGGGAGGTATGAGTGCCTATAACCGGAATGTCAACAATACGACATCCAAGGTGACCAATGTAGCCGGTGCTGCGGCGGGTGCTTCGACGGGAAATGTCGGTGCCGTATTATTGAAAAAGTAGAAATTGAAAAAACATAAAATTATGGAATTTAAAAGTTTTAAAAACATCGAATCCTCGTTCAGGCAGATCCGCCTGTTCACGTTGGTCTTTCTGGGTATTTGTGCCTCACTGACTACGTATGCCATCTGAAAGTCCTACCTCTTTGCTAACCAGCAACGGGAGAAAGTATATGTATTGGATCAGGGCAAGTCACTCATAGTGGCGTTATCCCAAGATGCGGCATTGAACCGTCCGGTGGAGGCCCGCGAGCATGTGCGCCGCATGCATGAACTGTTCTTTACGCTGGCTCCCGATAAGGCCGCTATCGAATCCAATATCAACCGGGCCATGTATCTGGCGGACAAGAGTCTTTATAGTTATTACCGGGATTGGAACGAGAAAGGCTATTATAATCGTCTGATCAGCGGTAATATTAACCAGACTGTCCTGGTAGACAGCATGCAGTGTGATTTCGATAACTATCCGTACCGGATCACCACCTTTGCCCGGCAGATGATTATCCGAAACAGCAATATCACCGAGCGTTCCCTGGTCACCCGTTGCTTCCTGCAGAGTACGGTCAGGTCGGATAATAATCCGCAAGGCTTCATGGCGGAACGCTTTGAGATTTTGGAAAACAGGGATATAAGGACCGTTGAACGCTAATATATTAAGGTAATGAAAAGCAGGAAGATAAAGACAGAGATCAGCGAAAAACTGAAGAACGTTTGCGAGGAGCTGTCCGAAAAAGAGCGTAAGGGAGTGCTTGTGGGCATGCTGGTTACCAGTACCGTTCTATGTGGTATCACCGTAGCACGCGCTTTCGGGCGTTTTCTCTCTCACGGCACACAAAAGGAGTTGCCGTTTGTCCATCCGGTGGACTCCCTCCACCGGGCGGATAAAGACAGTATAATGTATCACCCTAAAACCAACGAGTAATGGAAGATAAAGATTTGGAAAAGCCCGAAGCGGCAGAAGAAACGGCGGTACAGCCGGAAAACGGCAGAGCCTTGAAGGAAGAACCTGAAAAAGAGAAGAAGGTGCTCACACCGGAAGAGATGGAAAAAAGAAGGAAGTTCATTGTGATTCCGGCCTTTGTGCTGGTCTTCCTGGGAGTCATGTACTGAATATTTGCCCCCTCCGGCAAGGAAAACGAGACGGAAGCCCCCGGAAATTCAGGATTCAATGTGAACGTACCCGAACCTACCACTGCCAAACTGGTGGATAAGAAGACCGCTGCCTATGAGAAGCAACAGGCGGAAGTGGAGGAAGAAAGCCGGATGAAGTCGTTGGAGCAGCTTGCCGGGACATTAATGAACGAAGGAAAGGGGGCATCCGATACCGGTGAAAAAGAAAAGGACGGAGACCGGTTGCAACAGTCCGTTAATACCTACGAGCAAATCTCCGGGCAGTTGAATGACTTCTATGAGACTCCCAAAGAGACGGCAAACAGCGATTTGGAAAGAAAAGTAGATGAACTGAACAAAAAGCTGGAAGAGGCGGAAAAGGAGAAGAACAAGGCGGCTACCCGAGAAGAACTGATGGAGCGGTCCTACAAGATGGCGGCAAAGTATCTGAACCCGGATAAGGATACGGTCCAGGAGAAAGCTGTCGGAAAAGAACCCACGGAAACTGTTCCGGTTCAGCGGGCGGAGTATCAGACGACCTCCGGCCTTTCACAACCTGTTACGGATTCCGCCTATATCGCTTCGCTTACTGTCGAGAGGAATTACGGTTTTAATACTGCTGTCGGGAACAGCTACCAAATGGGGACGAATACCATCGCCGCCTGCATTTCGGAGAACCAGATCATTGAACAGGGAGGCAGGGTAAAACTCCGGTTGCTGCAACCTCTACAAGCCGGCAACATTACCGTTCCGGAGAACAGTCTGGTAACAGGTGCGGCGGTCATACAGGGAGAGCGTCTGGATATCCTGATCAGCAGCATCGAGTATGCCGGGAATATCATTCCTGTTCAGTTGGCGACTTACGATATAGACGGGCAGAAAGGTATTTTCGTTCCCGGATCGGAAACCCGCAATGCGGCAAAGGATGCGGCTGGAACGGTCAGCGAGAGCATGGGAAACAGCGTTTCGTTTGCACGTTCTGCCGGACAGCAGGTGGTCATGGACCTGACGCGCGGAGTCATGCAGGGCGGCACGCGGTTGATCGCCGGACGGGTTCGCGCGGTCAAGGTGACACTGAAAGCCGGATATAAGGTGCTGCTGGTCACAAAGAGACAATAACGGATTATTCACTTTAATAAAAAAGACAAGACAATGAAAATAGTTATAGCATTCTTGATGGCTGTTCTGGCCTCGGTATCCGGTTTTTCACAGGAGGAAAGGCCGGTAAATCCCGTCAGGATTCTGACGGCGGGCCAGCATATCATCCCTTATAAAATAGAGGTCACTTTTGGGAAGACGGTGCATATCCTCTTCCCTTCGGAAGTGCGCTACGTGGATTTGGGCAGTAACAATATCATCGCAGGCAAGGCTGACGGAGTCGAGAACGTGGTACGTGTCAAAGCGGCGGTGAAGGAGTTTCCGGGAGAGACGAACTTCTCCGTGATTACAGGAGACGGCTCTTTCTTTTCCTTCAATGTCGTTTATAAGGAAGAGCCTTCCACACTGAATATCAATATGGACCAGTGGATGAACCCGGACGAGGGAGAAAAGAAAGGAGGCAGCTCCATCCGTGTCACGGAACTGGGCGAGGAAGATCCGACGGTCATTGCCAGCGTGATGTACACCATCCACCGGCTGGACCGTAGGGACGTGAAGCATATCGGATGCAGGCAGTTCGGGATGCAGGCTCTTTTAAAGGGCATTTATGTGCATAAGGACCTGATCTTCTTCCATGTTTCCCTGACGAACAATTCCAATGTGCCTTTCGATGTGGATTTCGTGCGATTTAAGATAGTGGATAAGAAGATAGCCAAAAGGACGGCTCAGCAGGAAACTTATATTGAACCGGTACGCACGCTCAATGCCCTGACACGCATCGAAGGAAAGAGCACGGGACGGATCGTGTATGCCTTTCCGAAAATTGTCATTCCTGACGACAAGTTGCTGGAAGTGGAAATTTACGAGAAAGGGGGAGGCCGTCACCAGCGGTTCTATATTGAGAACAGTGACCTGGTGGACGCGCGTATTGTGAATGAATTAATCGGTGAGTAATCATGAAAAGAGTTTTATTTATTTTGTTATGCATTTGTCTGCCCTTTGTGGCAGGCAAATCTTTTGCCCAGCGTTACCTGCCGGGGCAGAAAGGTATCCAGCTTACGTTAGGCGGTGTAGACGACTTCGGTTCAAATGTGAAGCATCTGCATGGTAATTTCCAGGTCGGACTGGCTCTGAGTCGGTATAACCGGAACCATTCCCGCTGGCTGTTCGGGGCGGATTATGTGAAAAAGCACTATTCCTATAAGGATGTTGCGATCCCCAAAGCGCAGTTTACCGGGGAGGTAGGTTATTTCGTGCCGTTCATCTCGGACCGTGGTAAGAACGTGTTCTTCTCTGTCGGTCTTTCCGCTCTGGCGGGTTATGAGACGACCAACTGGAACTGCAAGCTGCTCTATGACGGGGCGACTTTAAAGAATGACGGATGCTTCATTTATGGTTTTGCCCCGGCTTTCGAGATGGAGGCGTTCCTTTCCGACAGGCTGGTTTTTCTTTTCAATGTCCGCCAGAGGATATTCTTCGGATCATCCGTGGGGAATTTCCACACGGTGGCAGCTGTCGGTGTCAAGTACATTTTCAATTAGCAGCAACAGTATGGAACAAGGCAATTGGAACGTGGATGAGATGCTTCATTGGCTGGATATGAAAATAAACCGGGAAGACCGGAACATACGTGAACAAAGCAAGAAGATGAATGAGAATTTCCTACACTTTTTCGAATGGAATGCGGAGAGCCTGTATAAGTCTCATTTTATGTCCGGGTGTTATAAGATACTCCGGCAGGCGGTGGACGGGGCAAAGGGCATGGATACGGTTTGGAATATTGTTGAGGACAACATTGCTTACTGTGAGAACAAACTGTTGAACGGTCAGGTGGATTGTAACAGTTCCAGCCGGACAACGAATGTTGCCCATTTCCTGAAGTTGGAGTGTATGCAGCAGTTAGTTAGGGATTACCGGGAATTCGCGAATATCCTTGCGCAAACGCCTCCCGAAGAGAATTTGCAACAGACGGCTAATAAAACAGAAAAGAAGAGAGAAGAGCCGCCTGAAAGAAAGATAAAAACGGGCATCAGGCGTTAGCCGACAACGGACTCAATCAAGTAAATTATTCATTTAGTAATACGTAAAATCATGAAGATGAAATTAATAATAAGTGGTATCATGCTCACATTGCTTTGCCTGCTGGGTGGCTGTGATGATAAATTGGAAGTACAGCAGGCTTATGATTTCTCGCTAACGTCCTGGTATCTCCAGAAGACCATTTCCCCGGATGAGACCGTGGAGATTCGTCTGACACTCAATCGTAGCGGAAACTATGAGGAAGCCGGCTATCAAATCGGTTATATACAGATGGAGGGTAGCGGCGAGGTGTACGACAAGAAGAAGGTCTATCTGGTGAACCGGGAGATGCAACCGTTGGATTCGATAGCGGAGTTGGATGACAGCGATCCCTGCCGCCAGGTATTCACGCTCTTCTATCATAACCGAAGCAGCAAGAATGCGGAAATTAAATTCGTGATAGCGGATAATTTCCATCAGGAAAGAGAACTGGATATATCCTTTCAGAGCGAAACTGAAACGGACATGGAACTATAAATCGGACAACAATGGATAAAAGTGATTTAAGGATCGAACAATTGCAGCAATATCTTGACAAGAAGAAAGGGGTTGTGGAAAGCGATATAAAAGAGTATAACCAGCAACTGGGAAAAAACTATCTTCATTTCTTTGACTGGCATGCCGATGACTTGTATAAGGCCTGTTATATGGATAAGAATTATAAGGCCATTCAGGAGGCGATTGATACCGCTGAAACGCCGAAGGACATTGAAGGCTATTTGAAGCGTTGTACCCTGTATATAGAAGAAGATCTCCTGAACGGTCCGCTTGTCAAGAAAAGTACCAACCCGATGTCGAATATGGCCCATTCCCTGGAGATGGAATGCAAACAGGAGTTACTGAAGGACCTCTGGTATTTAAACAGGCTTCTTCAGAGTGAGACTGTAAGTGAAAGAATAAGGCCGCAAGAAGCACCCCGACAAGAAATTGTGCCTGTGAAAGAAAAGAAGAAAACGGGACCACGGTTGAGATAGTATCAATTGAAAGCAATAAAAAAGCTACTGAATTTTTGTTTCAGTAGCTTTTTTATTTATCCCGGTCTTATATTCCGGCTATACCAGATAAGCCTCAAAAAGATAATGTATGAATAACCGGCCCTTTTCCGTCCAGACCGTCAACATGGCCGTGCCTGTTTCTCCTGTGCGGCTTTCCCATACATGGGTCCGGGTTGCTGTATAGCCTTGATTCTGGTAAGGAGCTTTGAGCAGCCACTGACCGGATTGACGGAACTGGATGCCTGCCCATCGGAGCCGCTTGTTCAACATTCCGGCAGTCATTCCCAATTCTTTCGCTATCTGTGTGGTCGTGTAGGTGCTTTGGGATTGCAGGACTTTGTCGTAATACTGAACTTTTGGGGCCTGTAGCTTGAGTTTCAGGATAGCATAGTTGTTCTCCTTCTCCAATGCTGAAATACGGCTGTCTCGCTCTTTTATACGGTTCTGTGCGAGCAATATGGCACGCGCAAGCAGTTCATTATCCGTTTCGCCATTCTTCTTAAGAAGATAGCCACCGTTCTTTAGTGTTTCGGGAACCAGTTCATCAAATATCCAGCTTTCGAATTTCTCAGCGGAAGGCAGCTTGCTACCGGCAATCAGCCGGTATACGTTTCCTTCGCTGATGTACTTGATTTTCTGGACGGCACTGCGTGTAGGGGTGTCGTAAACCACGACACCCATTGGTTTACAATGTCTTACGACGGCATCTCTCGGATTGGAGTAGCCAAGTGCGGCGGCAACATCCGAGGCGCAGAACCATATTTTCCCGTCAATTTCCAGTGTCCGGATGCGTCCGAACTCGGGATGTTCAAATATCGATACTTTATTCATGACTGTTTAATTTATAGGTTTCTTCTATTGCTTTAAATATCTCGTAGACTACCTGGGGGACGATAGCGTTCCCGTATCCTTTAATGGATGCCTGTCTTCACCGAGAAAAGGAGATACCGTCCAATCGGGTGGAAAGCCCATCATCTCGGCTACAAACAGGGGATTGAGTTGGAAACTCTTTCCAGTCCGGGCGAAGAAATCCGGAAGGCTGTTCTTCTGTGGTATCTTTCCCCGTTTCTTCAGGTTCTCCAGTGAAGGTGCGCCTTTCCAATCCCGCGCTGTCGGTGTCGGCATCACTTGTCCTTCTGCCAGCCATTGTAGGATCGATTCTTCCAGATTGTTCCCGTCCGTGTTTTCCAGCTCAGTATTGTCCGGTATCGGTTCCGGTAGTATCCCGTAAAAGTCCAGAAAATCCGTCAGGCCGTTGGGATTCTTCTCTCCGGCTATCTGGGCATGGGGTGAGGATAAATTCATCGATTTCCATTTCCTGACTCTTTCGGCATGGTGTATCTCTGTTGCCACTGGCGTTGGCAGAAGCATTCCATGGATTATCTCCGGTAGTCCCTGCTGCCTGCTGCCCGGCCCCCTGCGCTTGTAGTCCTGTGCCGTCACGGTGGGCAATAAACCAAACTCTATCCCGTCTGTGAGGTGCACCGACGGAACAAGCCGGTATAAGTACCGGCTGGACGGAATATCCTTCGCGTTCAAGATCACGGCAAATGGTTTCAACAACATATTGCTGTCGTCTTTTAAATACAGGCTCACTCTCTCCGAATAGAGTGGATTGACTTCCCACTTCAGTCTCCTGACCGGGCTGTACCATCGTGAGGATGCCAGCAACGTTCTCACCAATGACCCAATCGGGCCTGATCTTATGTATGGCCCTGAGCATGTGAGGCCAGAGATAGCGGTTATCATCCGCTCCCTTTCTTTGGCCTGCGACGGAGAATGGTTGACAAGGAAAACCTCCTGTAAGGACATTGATTTTTCCTCTCCATTCCCTGAAATCTGTCGTTGTGACATCTGTATAACTTTTCGCATCTTTAAACCAGTAATTTAGAATGGTATTACAAAAATCGTCTATCTCGCAATGGAAGGCATTCTGCCATCCCATTCATTCGGCAGCCAGGTCTGGGGCGCCGAATCCACTAAACAGGGAAGCGTGTACCAGACGCTTCCGCTGTTTCTTGTCTTGCTCTTCTTCTTTCATTGTTTATTCATTATTTAGAGGTTCGAGGTTCATTACTTTTTTGTCGATCTTACGATAGATGCTCCCCATCTCCAGCATATTTTCCAATCGGAGCAGGTCCGTGATTTCATAGACGGTCATCCCTTTCTGTGTCGTGAAGCGGATATATCCTTTCTGTCGCTGTATCTCCACTTCTTCGGGAGTCATGTGCAGGACTTCACAGATTTCCTGCAAGGTCAGGGTAAGGCTTACTTCCTTAACTGTGTAGATGTAAGTCAGGATGTTCAGCATCTGGAGGCATTTGCGGTGTGATTTGACGAGTGCTGCGAATTTGTTTCGTTCTATGACGATTACTTTACTTTGATTTTCCATGTGAATTTTTATTTATGAGTTAATAGAATCGGATATGAAATCTTCGTTTAGACATTCTTCTCTCAGGAATTTATATACGTCAGAAGCCCAGAAGTAAATCTTGCCGCTGAGTTTGAAAAATGGGAGTTTCCCGGAATTACGCCAGCGGATCAGTGTCCGGTCGCATACTTTCAGCATCAGGCGCATATCCCGGCTGTCCAGCATTTGCTTACCGTTGAAACTGGTTACTGCTTCCAGAGCCGTTTCCAGCTTGGCAATCAGTTTTCGTTGTTCCTCAAAGTTGTCCTTTATCATTGCTTTGAGTATCTCAATATCATTTCTGTTCTCTTCCATACAATATTCCTTTGTTCTAATGGGTTATTTTTCTTTCTTCGGTTGCAAAGTTTTCAAAATTAGGCATGAAAAAATAGGGCTGACGGTAACCGCCAGCCCCACATTTTCCTTGTAACTCACTTGGTATCAATGTGAATTTTCAGAATATTTTTTCTTCATCAGGATAGAAAGGGGAATACACGCAATTCTCCTTCTTAAAAAAGAGACTGATAGAATGACAGAGGATATCGGATAAAAAAAGGGCTGACAATTAATTGTCAACCCTTCTATAAATATGCTATGATTAACTTGGAAGCATCAAAAACATTGCTTACCTTTGTGTTACAGAGATATTTGAAATTATGCAGAGCAATGCAATGTGTAGCTGAACTTCCACTACTATATCGTTACCTGCATCTTTATAAAAACACTTTTAATCGCTGATTTATAAAAGATTAAAACGAACTACACTCTTTTAAGTAGCGAAACCAATGGTTTCAAGGCATGAAACTATTAGTTCCAAGGCGTGAAACTTTTTGTATCAACGGGTGGAACAAATATTTGGAAAATAGACTATTGATGTTGCATTAGATATGCTTCAATGGCTGGTGCGGTGGCATCTTTAAGCAATACAGTCTTGTCTTTATCCAACAGATATAGAGTCGGGATAGCCTTTAAGTCATAGACCTGTTCCTCTTTGATGGTGAACTTCTTGTCGTATCCGTTAATCCATTCATTGGGAAATTCGCTCAGATGCTTTTTCCACTCGTCCAGTTCCTCATCGGGGTAGATGGAGAGAAGTACCAACTTCTTTTCCTGTAAAAGCTGGTTGATGATGGGAGCGTTTTTCAGCCCTTCTATGGTTTCTGTGCATGCCTGACAGCCGGGGTTATTGATGAATAACAGAAGATACTCCGCTTTCAACTGGTATAATGAACCTTGTGCTCCGGAGGCCAGGGTGTAAGTGAAGTTGAGCGCTTTGGTTCCGATACGGTTTTTCTGAGCCAGCTTAAGACGGGCCTGGGGACGTATCTTCTCTGTTTCGTCCAATACGGGGGAGGCTATCATCGCTTCCAGTACCGGTATATAAAATTCTTCGTTGCGCATGGGGGAGTTGGGATCATACAGATACTTGTCCGCCAGGTCGGTGATATATGTAAACACCTTCTTGTCCACATTGGTCCGGTCGATAACATTGCGCATGGCTTGTTGGGCCGTTTCAAGCGGTACGTGGTTCAGCAAGTCGCAATAATCTGCCCACGCCTGCTCCGTTACTTCCGGATGGTGGATATAGTTGGTGTCGGCAAAGTTCACATTGTCCCAATAATGCTTGGCCAGAAAGTCGGCTCGTTGTTCCGGTGCTGTCATCATTTGCGGGATGGCGGGCATCTTAATAGCCTTAATGGTATCTTGCGGCGTTTCGTTTTTGCTTTGACTTGAAGCATTCCCGTTTTTACAGGCGCCAAGAAGAAGGCACAGAATGAGTATAAGGCTTATGTTTGTTTTCATGACAATTGGTTGGTTTAAACTTACTTTCGGAAGCAAAGGTATGAAAACTATGTGAAAAAACATACCGATATTCCGGTAAGTTTTGAAAACTGGATATGCGGCTTTGTATTTTTTATCGATACAGCCGACTTTGTGTGAATAGGGCTAAATAATCTCTTCTCTTCGGGTGGAATCTGCATCGAATTTGTTATCTTTGCCCGTAGCATTGGTTGTTTTTTAATAAAAGCTGATATGAACGCACCTGTTAATACGCTCCGTAAGCTCCCGATAGGGATACAAAGTTTCGAATTTCTTCGCTCGGAAGGATATCTTTATGTCGATAAAACAGAACTGGTCTATCGTCTCGTGACGAAAGGGAAGCCTTATTTCCTCAGTCGTCCCCGGCGTTTCGGGAAGAGCCTGTTACTTTCCACGCTTGAAGCTTATTTCAAGGGGAAGAAAGAACTTTTCGAAGGACTCGCTATCGAGAAACTGGAACAGAATTGGTTCGAATACCCGGTGTTGCACCTAAGCTTGAATGCTGAGAAATATGACAGTAGGGAACGATTGGAAAGAATACTTGAACTGCAACTGGAAGGTTGGGAAGAGATGTATGGAGTAGATAAAGGCACAATGACCTACTCCGGACGCTTCATTACCATTATCCGACGTGCATACGAACAGACCGGACGCCGTGTGGTCGTACTCGTAGACGAATATGACAAACCCATGCTTCAGACATTCGATAAACCTGATTTGCAAGAAGACTTCCGTAAAACGCTGACCGCTTTTTATACTGTACTCAAAGATGCTGACCCTTATCTTCAGTTTGTCTTTATCACCGGAGTAACGAAGTTTGCGCAGATGGGCATTTTTAGCACGCTTAACCAGTTGAATGATATCAGCTTCGACCTTGAGTACAACACTCTTTGTGGCATGACACGCGCGGAAATCGAAACCGTTTTTGTGCCTGAATTGCAAGAACTAGCGCACCAGACTGGAACCAATTATGACGAAGCCATAGAGCAACTCACCAGCCAGTATGACGGTTACCGCTTCACTCCTGAGAAAGGATTTACTCCCATGTTCAATCCTTTCAGTGTACTCAACGCCCTTGCCAAGTCGCGTTTCGGTGACTATTGGTTTGCCAGCGGAACACCAACTTTTCTGGTAGAGATCCTAAAGAAGACAAATTTCGACCTTCGCAAATTGGACAGCATTGAAGTCTCTTCTGCCTCCTTGAGCGATGACAGGGCGAATATCTCCAATCCCGTTCCGATGATTTATCAAAGCGGATACCTGACTATAAAGTCGTTCGACCAACGCTTTCGTACATATACACTAGGATTTCCTAACGAAGAGGTGAAATATGGTTTTCTCAATTTTGCCGCTCCTTTCTATACCCCTGTCGCATCCACCGATACTACCTTTTATATCGGGAAATTTGTGCATGAGTTGGAAACGGGCGAAACGGAAGCTTTCCTCACTCGTCTGTCCTGTTTCTTCGCCGATTTCCCTTACGAACTGAACGAGAAAACGGAACGTCATTATCAAGTTGTATTCTATCTCGTCTTCAAACTCATGGGGCAATTCACGCAAGCGGAAGTCCGTACCGCTATCGGCCGTGCCGATGCGGTAGTAAAGACTGCGGACTACATCTATGTATTCGAATTTAAACTCATCGGCACCGCTGAAGAAGCTCTGAGGCAGATTGATGAAAAAGGTTACCTTTTGCCCTACACCGTGGATGGCAGGCGACTGGTGAAAGTCGGTGTGTCCTTTGATGCCGCGAAACGGAATCTGGGAGAGTGGCTGATTGTTTGACTGCACTGTGAGTAAAGAAAAACCAAGCTGTTTATTTCTCTTTCGCCAGCGTGAAAACAAATTCCAGTCCGCCGCCTTGATTGTTCTTGGCAGAAATGTTTCCTCCGTGGATGATGACAGCATTCTTTACGATGGCAAGCCCTAAACCGGTTCCGCCGAGTTTGCGTGAACGCCCTTTGTCCACCCGGTAGAAACGTTCGAAAAGGCGGTTCAGATGTTCCGGAGAGACACCGATGCCCGTATCTGCAAAGCTGAAATAATAGTAGTTCTCATCTTCACGGAAACAGTTGATGTTTATCTGAATATTGGTTCCGGCGTATGCGATGGCATTGTCCATCAGGTTACGGAAGATGGAGTAGAGCAGAGAGTAATTGCCTTTGATCTGGATACCCTTCTTTAGTGAATCCACGATGCTAATGTGCTTTTCTTCCAGTTCCAGAGAAACTTCATTGATGATGTTCCCTACCAGTACGCTGATGTCTACCCGTTCCATGTCTATCATGTTGGCGGCTTCGTCCATGCGGGTCAGTACGGATATGTCGCGTAGCAGCCGGCTGAGGCGATTGCTTTGTGCGTAGCACCGTTCGAGGAACGTATTTATCTTGTCACGTGAGATATTCTCGTTATTGACAATCGTTTCCAGATAACCTTGGATACTGCTTACGGGAGTTTTCAGTTCATGGGCAATGTTCTGGGTTAATTGGCGCTTCAGACGTACCTGCTCTTCTTCCTGCGTGACGTCATTGATCGAAATCTCGAAGCTGGCGTCCTGAAAGATGATACATTCCACGATAAAGGTGCGTCCGTTTTTGTTGATTGTGACGGACATACGCTTTTCGTCTTTTCCCCGCGAGCGTTGCTGCTGGTTCTTGTTGATGAAATGAATGATGTCTTTCAGTTCGCTGATGGCGAATACTTCCTCTGTCGTTTCCAGGTTAGAGTCCGAAATCAGGTTACTGTATTGAGTAAAGAGGTTGTTGACCAGAATCTCTTTTTTGTCTTTGGTGAATATGCCCAGCCCTTCATGCGAAATCTGAAGATGGGTAATCAGTTTCTCGCGTTCGATGTAGAG
Source organism: Bacteroides sp. B1-V-101 (assembly GCF_023656585.1). Taxonomy (NCBI): domain Bacteria; kingdom Pseudomonadati; phylum Bacteroidota; class Bacteroidia; order Bacteroidales; family Bacteroidaceae; genus Bacteroides; species Bacteroides sp. B1-V-101. The sequence goes on from NZ_JAMOKH010000024.1 coordinate 14,611, forward strand.
TGCCTCTTTCGTTTCGTGCAGACGCTTGTATATCTGGATGATGTGCTGCGAAATCTCTCCCAGCTCATTATGCGGAAAAGCGGACTGCATCGCCATCTCTATCGGTTCGTTACGGTCTGCACGCATGGCAAACTCGCGGAGCTGGCTGATAGAAGTTCCCAGTTTGTTGGTGAATTTGTAGAAGATCACCATGAGCAACAGCGACACAATGACCGTAAACCATAAGTAATGCGGGTCTGCCTGCAGATTATTGATGAGGCTTACATTATATGGCAGTGCCGAGCGAATGATATAATCTCCGTAGCGGGTTGCCGAATAGAAATACGGTAGCCCGGTGGTCTCCGAAGTGCGGCGTACGTCAAAACCGGTTCCGTCTTTCAAGGCTTTCTGCACTTCGGGGCGGTTGAGATGGTTCTCCAGTTGCTGGTCGGTAGTCTGATAACTGTCATAGATCACATTTCCCTGCAAGTCGATCAGTGTGACGCGCAAGTCCTCCAATGCGTGGTCACGGATATACTTTTCAGTCGTTTCTTCGATGGCGGGATTACTGTTCAGCCGTTCGTACAAGCGGCTGTTATAGTTCTGGAGCTGCGTGTTGAGTAACTCGACTTTATATTCTCTTTCGCGTTGATACTGGTAGGCGATGAAACAAAAGGCAAATACCAGAAACAGCGAGATCACCGAAAGGAATAACTTCCGGCTGAAAGAGAGGAAATGTTTTTGCTTGACAGGTAGATTCATACTTCTTGATTATTCGGCTTCAAAGCAGTATCCGTATCCCAGGCGGGTAACGATGCACTTGCCATATTCGCCAATTTTCTTCCGTAAACGGGTGATATTCACATCAATGGTACGATCGAGTACGTATACTTCGTCGCTCCAGATGCGTGCCAGAATGTCTTCACGGGAGAAGACGCGTCCTTTGTTCTGCACCAGCAGAAGCAGTATTTCAAATTCTTTCTTCGTCAACTGCACTTCTTCGTCGTCTATGCTTACCTTCTTCTTGGTGATGTCGATCACGAGTGACTGGTAAGTCAGGCGTTCGGGCGCCTTTTCCGTCTCCATCGTGGCGGTACGCCTCAGTACGGCTTTCACACGGGCGATCACTTCGCGCAGGGAGAAAGGCTTGGAGATATAATCGTCCGCTCCCAGATTGAAGCCTGTTACGGTATCGTTTTCGGTATCTTTGGCTGTGATGAAGATGATGGGCACTCTGGCTGTTTTCTTGTCTTTCTTCAGCATGTTTGCCATCTTGAAACCGGAGATTTCCCCCATCATCACGTCCAGAAGAATCAGGTGGTAACTGCTGATATCCATCTTCAGAGCCTCTTCGGCGGAGTTGGCGGTATCCACTTCATAACCTTCGTTTTCAAGATTGAATTTCAGAATCTCACAGAGGTCTTCTTCATCGTCGACAACTAAAATACGGTAATCGTTCATATGATATATGTATTAATGTGATATGACAAAGTTAAGCTTTTTTTTATTTCGGGACAAAGATGAGAAGACTTTGTTACGGGCGGATGAAACAAATATTACAATCGTATTACATTCCGCTGAATGCGGGCATCGGGATGATATTTGAAAGTTTTTATGGGATATGCGAGGAAAAACCGTCTGTTATTTGTTATCTTTGTGTAGCGATAGGATAATAAATACACAGTTTGCAGATCATGATAAAAATAGACTTGAAACGATATAGACGCGAAGTGGTAGGAGGGGTGATTGTACTGCTTCTTCTCATCGGGGGAATCTCCGTCTTTAAATATACTTCTTTTAATTCCGGCTTTGAGATCGTAGACGATCTGGGAGGAAATATCTTTCCGTCGGCCATCCTGTCGGTAGCCACTACGGACGCGCAGGTGATTACTCCTTCGGATTCTACCTGTCTCGGAAATCCGAAATCGTGCATCGCCGTTCGGGTGAAGTCAAGGACTGCTTATAGCCGGGTGCGGATAGAGGTTGCCGAGACCCCTTTCTTTTCCCGTTCCGTGTCGGAATTTGTGCTGAACAAGCCGAGGACGGAATATACTATTTATCCCGATATCATCTGGAATTACGAGGCACTGAAGAATAACGCACAGGCGGAACCGGTGAGCGTAGCCGTAAAAGTGGAGATGAACGGGAAAGACTTGGGACAACGGGTACGTACGTTTTCGGTGCGTAGCGTCAATGAATGCCTGTTGGGTTATGTGGCGAACGGGACGAAGTTTTACGATACCAGTATCTTTTTTGCCGCATACGTCAACGAAGAGAATCCGATGATCGACCAGCTGCTTCGTGAAGCGCTGAATACCCGCATCGTGAATCGTTTCTTGGGCTACCAGAGCACGGCCAAAGGTGCGGTAGACAAGCAGGTATACGCACTTTGGAACATCTTGCAGAAACGCAAGTTCCGCTACAGTTCCGTATCCAATACGAGCCTTTCGAGCAATGTCGTTTTCTCGCAACGCGTCCGTACCTTTGACGATGCGCTGGAATCGTCGCAGATCAACTGTGTGGACGGCAGCGTCCTGTTCGCTTCGCTTCTTCGGGCTATCAATATCGAACCGATACTGGTACGTACACCGGGGCATATGTTCGTAGGATATTACACCGATAACTCTCATAAGGACATGAACTTCCTCGAAACAACGATGATCGGCGATGTAGACCTCGACGACTTCTTCCCGGATGAACAACTGGACTCTACCATGGTCGGCAAATCGCAGAACGAAATGTCACTGCTCACTTTCGAGAAATCCAAACAGTATGCCAACAAAAAGTACAAAGACAATGAAGCAGGCATCCACTCCGGAAAGCTGAACTATATGTTTCTGGAGATTTCCAAAGAAGTACGGAGGAAAATACAGCCGATAGGAAAGTGAAATTCATTTTTAATTCGTATTTTTGCCCAAGTAATCATTTAATGAAAAAGGATGCAAGGCAAGAAATTTATCTCCCCCGGAGCGTGGTTTTCGATGAATTATCCGTCGGACTGGAACGAGTTTGAAGATGGCGAAGGCTCTTTTCTTTTCTATAACCCCGATGTATGGACGGGCAACTTTCGTATATCAGCTTTTAAAGGCAACGCCTCATACGGTAAAGATGCCATCCGTCAGGAACTGAAAGAAAACGATTCGGCTTCATTGGTGAAAATCGGTACATGGGACTGTGCCTACAGTAAAGAAATGTTTCAGGAAGAGGGCACTTATTATACTTCTCACCTGTGGATAACAGGAACCGGCAATATCGCTTTTGAATGTTCTTTTACCGTACCCAAAGGCGGAAGCGCCAAGGAAGCGGAAGAGGTCATCGCTACACTGGAAGCCCGCAAGGAAGGCGAGAAATATCCCGCAGAACTGATTCCCGTCCGCCTATCGGAAATCTATCAGATCAATGAAGGCTACGAGTGGGTAGTATCTACCGTCAAACAGGAACTCAAAAAAGACTTTCAGGGAGTGGAAGAGGACTTGGAGAAGATTCAGCAAGTGATAGACAGCGGTAAGATCAGCCCCAAGAAGAAAGATGAATGGCTCGCCATCGGTATAACGGTATGCGCGATTCTGACTAACGAAGTGGAAGGCATGGAGTGGAAAACCTTGATTGACGGCAATCGGGAAGTCCCCGTACTCGAATACCAAGGCCGGACCATCGACCCGATGAAAATCGCATGGAGCAAAGTTAAGGCCGGCCAACCCTGCAACATTGCCGAAGCATATCAATCGGCAATCGATCATCACTAAATCACGAACCAGCTAATCACTAAATTACGTGGCAGTACCTTATTTACAAGTAGACAACCTGACCAAGTCCTTCGGCGACTTGGTTCTTTTTGAAAATATATCTTTTGGCATTGCCGAGGGGCAACGCGTCGGATTAATCGCCAAGAACGGCAGCGGAAAAACAACCTTACTGAATATCATCGCCGGAAAAGAAGGGTATGACAGCGGAAACATCGTCTTCCGCCGTGACCTTCGTGTGGATTATCTGGAACAAGACCCGCAGTATCCCGAAGAACTGACCGTTCTCGAAGCCTGTTTCCATCACGGCAACAGCACCGTCGAACTGATTAAAGAGTACGAACGATGTATGGAAACCGAAGGGCATCCGGGACTGGAAGACCTCTTGGCACGCATGGACCAGGAGAAAGCATGGGAATATGAGCAGAAAGCCAAGCAAATTCTGTCCCAACTGAAAATCCGTAACTTTGACCAGCAGGTGAAGCAGCTTTCCGGCGGACAGCTGAAACGTGTAGCCTTAGCCAACGCCCTGATCACCGAACCGGATTTGCTGATTCTCGATGAGCCTACCAACCATCTGGACCTGGACATGACCGAATGGTTGGAAGACTACCTGCGTCGCACCAACCTGAGCCTGCTGATGGTGACGCACGACCGTTATTTCCTCGACCGTGTCTGCTCGGAGATTATCGAAATTGACAATCAGCAGATTTATCAATATAAAGGTAACTACAGCTATTATCTGGAGAAACGTCAGGAACGCATCGAAGCTAAAAGCGTGGAAATAGAACGTGCCAACAACCTCTATCGTACGGAACTCGACTGGATGCGCCGGATGCCGCAGGCACGCGGACACAAAGCCCGATACCGTGAAGATGCCTTCTATGAACTGGAGAAGGTTGCCAAGCAACGTTTCAACAATGACAACGTAAAACTGGAAGTAAAGGCCTCTTATATCGGAAGCAAGATATTCGAAGCCGATCATCTGTTCAAGAGCTACGGCGACCTGAAGATTCTGGATGATTTTTCCTATATCTTTGCCCGTTACGAGAAGATGGGAATTGTAGGAAATAACGGAACGGGTAAATCTACTTTTATCAAAATATTGATGGGACAGGTCAAACCCGACAGCGGAACGGTGGATGTGGGCGAAACTGTCCGTTTCGGCTATTACTCGCAGGACGGTCTCCAGTTCGACGAACAAATGAAGGTGATTGATGTCGTGCAGGATATAGCCGAAGTGATCGAACTGGGGAATGGAAAGAAACTGACGGCTTCGCAATTCCTGCAGCATTTCCTGTTTACTCCCGAAACGCAGCATAGCTATGTCTATAAACTGAGTGGGGGAGAGCGCCGCCGCCTTTACCTGTGCACGGTGCTGATGCGTAATCCCAACTTCCTCGTGCTCGATGAGCCTACCAACGACCTGGACATCATCACTCTGAATGTGCTCGAGGAGTATCTGCAGAACTTCAAGGGCTGTGTCATAGTCGTTTCCCACGACCGCTACTTTATGGATAAGGTAGTAGACCATCTGATGGTATTCAACGGACAGGGAGATATCCGTGACTTCCCCGGAAACTATAGCGATTACCGTGACTGGAAAGAAGCCAAGGCACAGAAAGAAAAGGAAGCGGAAAAGCCGCAGGAAGAGAAGACCGCCCGTGTCCGTCTGAACGATAAGCGGAAAATGAGCTTCAAGGAAAAGCGTGAGTTCGAACAACTGGAAAAAGAAATAGCGGAACTGGAAGCGGAGAAGGCACAGATTGAAGAACTGCTTTGCAGCGGAACGCTTTCTGTAGACGAACTGACTGAAAAGTCGAAACGTCTGCCCGAAGTGAATGATCTGATTGACGAAAAGACCATGCGCTGGCTGGAACTGAGCGAGATAGAAGGCTGACATGAATCTGAACGGAAAGAAACTGTAATAACTGAAACAACCTGATAATAACCGAAATAACATAGACCGATATGACAAACCTGACCAATTACCATAGTCACTGCTTATATTGTGACGGACGAGCTAATATGGAAGATTTTATCCGTTTTGCCATTAGTGAAGGCTTTTCTTCTTATGGTATTTCTTCTCACGCTCCTCTGCCATTTTCTACAGCATGGACGATGGAGTGGGACCGGATGGATGATTACCTTTCCGAATTTTCTCGTCTGAAGGAGAAATATGCCGATAAAATAGAGCTTGCCATCGGACTCGAAATAGACTATCTGAATGAAGAGAGCCATCCCGCTATCCCTCGTTTTCAGGAATTGCCGCTCGATTATCGGATTGGTTCTGTGCATATGCTCTATTCTCCGCAGGGCAAAGTCGTGGATATCGATACCCCTGCCGATATATTCCGTCAATTGATAGATGCGCATTTTGAAGGTGATCTCGATTACGTTGTCCACCTTTATTATAAGAATCTGCTCCGTATGGTCGAGCTGGGAGGTTTTGATATCCTTGGTCATGCAGATAAGATGCACTATAATGCCTCTTGCTATCGTCCGGGATTATTGGACGAACCGTGGTATGATGCGTTGGTTCGCGATTATTTTGCAGAAATAGCCCGTCATGGATATATCGTTGAAATTAATACCAAGTCTTATCATGATTTGGGAACTTTCTATCCGAACGAACGCTATTTCCCTTTATTGAAAGAATTGGGTATTCGGGTACAGGTGAATAGTGATGCCCATTATCCGGAACGGATTAATAACAGTCGTGCCGAAGCATTGGCAGCCTTGAAGAAAGTCGGCTTTGACACAGTAGTGGAGTGGCACGGCGGACAGTGGAAAGATATGCCTCTGTTACAATAAAACAGAGCTTCTGTTTATAATAAATGCAGGCTCCGTCAACTGCTGACAGAGCCTGCATTTATCTATAACAGAGCCTCTGTTTCGATCCCCTATTCCGTCCTTTTGCAGGCATTCGATAACAGGAACTCATTCAAAGCTTCTTCATAATTCCCATGAATCATAATATGATGATTGCCTAGCGGGTTTTTCAGGAAATAATCCGCCGGAGTATTCATGCGGATACGCACCTGCGTACGGCACATATTGATATAATTCGTATTCTCGGTTAGAGTTCCGGTAGACAGGTAATACTCATCCAGACATTCGCCTCCGCATTTTACGATAGTCACGTCACCTGTCGGGAGCAGTCCTTGAATGGCGATACCTTTCTCTGTCTCAAAATGATTGCGGATAATATATCTTTCCGTCTGTTTGAGTCCTATAGTGCAATGTGCCAGTATTAATTCATTGGTTCTCGTATTGATGGTGGATGGATTTGCCATGAATCCTTCTTTTCCTGTCAGCGCCTTAACTGCCAGAAGAGTGAAGATAGACTGGAGATCTCCTTCACAGCCTGCCATGATACCGTCATCATTCAGCAATGACAATGCCAGACAGCCGGTCGTATCAATTTGATCGATCAGTTTGAAGCAGCTTAATGTCAGCGCTTCCAGCTTCTCTTCTTCGCAAATTCTCTTGATGGCCCTGTATAATCGCATCGCTTTGATTAAATCCTCGGGAGTTCCCTCGCGGCAGGCAAGCGCCTGCGAAGCAACAGCGGCGCAGGACGCGCCTACCTGATCATCTGTGATTTGTTTAAAATGTTCATAAACCCTTTCCAGCGGAATATCTATATATTCGATTCCCCAACGGCGTTTTGCCAGAAGATAATCCACATTGCTGGCAACCAGCCACGAAGAAGGAGTACCGATGACTCCGATACGCTTGCCGAACAAAGAACGCTGTGCGCGGAAATTATTATATAGTATATGTACACGTTGAATAATAGACGGTAATTCTCCATGAAGAATTTCACTCTTCATTCCCCTTCCACGGAGCCATGTAGATATTTCCAATGCCGCAGCAAGTGAGTTCTGCATGCCATCGGCCAATAAAATGGCGGGGCGGGGAAGACGTTCGAAGTGCTGGATGACCAGTCTTTCCACACCTCCGGTAGCGATAAAAATGATTTTGAAATCATCACTGCCCAACTTATCCATATCTTGATAATCGATGAGTTTGACAGTGTAATATTTTTCAAGTTCACTCAGAATTGCTTCGTGCGAATTGCGCAGCGAGGCTTGTTTGTGAAGTATTGAAGCAAATGAGATAAGGTGTATGGTCATTATGATATTGTTTTAAGTTTTCCGTATTACAAATGTATAGCTTTCTTTTCATTTTTCCACTACGTTTTTACCCTTGATAAGGATTTTAAAGTTTTTATGTCTCTGTATTCAAATTATTGCGTACATTTGCAGTTCCAAATTAAAAAAGTAAATAGTAATTAGTAATTTGTAGTTAAAATTATGCCAACCATATCCATTCGCGGAAACGAGATGCCTGCATCTCCTATCAGAAAACTGGCTCCTTTGGCAGACGCTGCCAAGCAACGGGGAGTCCATGTGTTTCACCTGAACATCGGACAGCCTGACCTGCCCACTCCTCAGGCCGCGATTGACGCGATACGCAACATCGACCGTAAAGTGCTGGAATATAGCCCCAGTGCCGGAAACAGAAGCTATCGCGAGAAACTTGTGGGATATTATGCAAAGTTCAACATCAACCTGACGGCTGACGATATAATCATTACATCGGGAGGTTCGGAAGCGGTACTTTTTTCCTTCCTTTCCTGCCTGAATCCGGGAGATGAAATCATTGTTCCGGAACCTGCATACGCCAACTACATGGCATTTGCCATCTCTGCCGGAGCAAAGATCCGTACGATTGCAACGACCATTGAAGAAGGTTTCTCCCTGCCGAAAGTAGAGAAATTCGAAGAACTGATCAATGAACGTACCAAGGCTATCCTGATTTGTAATCCGAACAACCCGACCGGTTATCTGTATACACGTCGGGAAATGAATCAGATCCGTGACCTGGTGAAGAAGTACGACCTCTTCCTCTTCTCTGACGAAGTATATCGTGAATTTATTTATACCGGCTCTCCTTATATCTCTGCCTGTCATCTGGAAGGTATCGAGAATAATGTAGTGCTGATCGATTCAGTTTCCAAGCGTTATTCGGAGTGCGGAATCCGTATCGGTGCATTGATTACCAAGAACAAAGAGATACGTGACGCTGTTATGAAATTCTGTCAGGCTCGTCTGAGTCCTCCTTTGATCGGACAGATTGCCGCTGAGGCTTCTTTGGATGCTCCGGAAGAATATTCACGTGAGACGTATGATGAATACGTAGAACGGCGTAAATGCTTAATTGATGGATTGAACCGTATTCCGGGCGTTTATTCTCCGATTCCGATGGGGGCTTTCTATACCGTAGCCAAACTCCCCGTAGACGACTCGGACAAGTTCTGTGCATGGTGTCTTTCTGACTTTGAATACGAAGGCCAGACCGTATTTATGGCACCGGCTTCCGGTTTCTATACTACTCCGGGCTCCGGCATCAATGAAGTGCGTATCGCCTACGTATTGAAGAAAGAAGATTTGACCCGTGCGCTTTTCATCCTGCAAAAGGCGTTGGAGGTGTATCCGGGAAGAACGGAATAGGAAATAAGTATTAAGTAATAGGTATTAAGTATTAACCGTAGACGCTGGTTGGCGTATGAGATATTATAAGATTGATAATATATCATAAGGTAATGACTTAATACTTAATATAACACTTAATACTTAATCTCTAAATAAGCTACGGCTAATACTTAATACCTATTACTTAATACTTAAAAGAATTGTCATTATCTCTTTTTATAGCCCGTCGTATTTATCGCGAGAGCGATGGTGGAAAGCAGGTTTCACGTCCTGCGGTCCTCATTGCTATGGCTGGTATTGCCATAGGGTTGGCTGTTATGATTATTGCGGTGGCGGTAGTCATAGGGTTTAAAAGTGAGGTAAGGAATAAAGTCATCGGGTTCGGGTCGCACATTCAGATAGCGAATCTGGATGCGGTCAATTCTTATGAGACTCATCCGATTGCGGTGGGGGACAGTATGATGACTGCTCTTTCCGGTTATCCCCAAGTAAGCCATGTGCAACGTTATTCTACCAAGCCGGGGATGATAAAAACGGATGATGCTTTTCAGGGAATGGTACTGAAAGGTGTCGGACCGGAGTTTGATCCGAGTTTTATGCAGGAGTATCTGGTGGAAGGGGAGATTCCTGCGTTCAGCGATTCGGCTTCGAGTAATCAGGTACTTATCTCCAAGGCGCTGGCTACCAAAATGAAGCTGAAGCTGGGAGATAAGATATATACCTATTATATTCAGGATAATATCCGTGCCCGGCGCTTGACGATTGCAGGCATTTATCAGACCAATTTCTCGGAGTATGATAATCTGTTTCTGCTGACGGACCTTTATTTGGTGAACCGCCTGAATGGCTGGGAGCCGGAGCAGGTGAGCGGTGTGGAACTGCAGGTGCGCGACTATGATAAACTGGAAGATATCACTTACGAGATAGCCGTTGATACGGATAGTCAGCGGGATAAGTTTGGAGGCGTGTATTATGTACGCAACATCGAGCAACTGAATCCCCAGATATTTGAATGGCTCAATCTGCTTGATCTGAATGTATGGGTAATCCTTTTCCTGATGATAGGAGTTGCCGGCTTTACCATGATTTCCGGTTTGCTGATTATCATCATAGAACGCACCAATATGATCGGAATACTGAAAGCGCTGGGAGCCGATAATTTTACGATTCGCAAGACTTTCCTTTGGTTTGCCGTCTTTCTCATCGGCAAGGGGATGCTTTGGGGCAATGCGATTGGACTGGCATTCTGTTTTATCCAGTCCCAATTCGGAATATTTAAGCTCGATCCGGAGAATTATTATGTTGATACAGTATCGGTTTCTTTCAATATCTGGTTCTTCCTTTTGATCAATGCAGGTACGTTGCTGGCATCGGTTCTGATGCTGATCGGACCTTCTTATTTGATAACGAAGATCAATCCTGCAAGCTCCATGAGGTACGAGTAACCCTCTCTTTTTCTTTTCTTTTTTTGCTGCAAAAATAATTTAGACCGTTGCGTGAGGTAGAGTGAATAATATATCTATATTTGCGCCCGATTTACTTAATATCCTCTTGTAGGTTTAATTTTTAACCATTATGAATAATGTGTTAATTCTGTTGGATAATCCGGATGACTGGAAGCCGTATTGTGAGACGAAAAGTATCCTGACTGTTTCCGACTATCTGAAGAACAAGCCGGTTGAAAAAGACCGGAAGTTAGTTATTAATCTTAGCAATGATTACAGCTATAACTCCGAAGGGTATTACTGTTCGTTGCTTGCCCAAACGAGAGGACAACGGGTGATTCCCGATGTTGACATCATCAACAAACTGGAGACGGGGACAGGAATCCGCATGGACCGAAGTCTGCAGGCGTTGTGTTATCAATGGATTCAGAAGAACGGGATCAAAAGTGATATCTGGTATCTGAATATCTATTTCGGGAAATGCCGTGAGAAAGGGCTGGAAAGAGTGGCCCGCTTCATTTTCGAGAACTATCCCTGCCCGTTGTTGAGAGTCGCTCTGAACACTCATCCCAAGAATCAGATTGAAAGTATTCAGTTCTTGCCTTTGAACCGGTTGGATGATGAGGAACAGGACTTCTTTGCCAATACGCTGGATAACTTTAATAAGAAAATATGGCGTGCGCCTAAGTCGGCAAAAGCTCCGAGATATAGCTTGGCGGTACTGATCGATCCGAAAGAGAAATTTCCGCCCAGCAACAAAGGCGCTTTGCATAAACTCTCCGAGGTGGCCAAGAAGATGAATATCCACGTTGAAATGATTACAGAGGATGATGCGATGCGTCTGTTGGAATTTGATGCGCTGTTTATCCGGACAACGACCTCGCTGAATCATTATACATTCCATTTGTCACAGTTGGCCGCCCAGAATGGGATGGTCGTTATTGATGATCCGTTGTCTATCATCCGGTGTACCAATAAGGTTTATCTGAAAGAACTTTTTGAGAAAGAAAAGATTCCGGCACCGAAGTCTACGTTGATTTTTCAGTCCAATGAGAACTCGTTCGAACAGATCAGTGAGCAGGTTGGTGCTCCTTTCATTCTGAAGATACCGGACGGTTCCTATTCCATTGGCATGAAAAAGGTGTCCAATGAAGAAGAACTGAAAACAAGTCTTGAACTTCTTTTCGAGAAGTCGGCTATCTTGTTGGCGCAGGCATTTACGCCTACGGAGTTTGACTGGCGTGTCGGTCTGCTGAACGGAGTACCTTTGTATGCCTGCAAGTATTATATGGCAAAAGGTCATTGGCAGATTTACTGCCATTATGATTCGGGCAGGAGCCGCTGCGGACTGGTGGATACGATTCCTATCTATCAGGTGCCGCGTGTGGTACTGGATACGGCGATAAAGGCTGCCAATCTCATCGGAAAAGGCTTGTATGGAGTGGATTTGAAGATGGTCGATGATAAGGCTTACGTGATTGAAATCAACGATAATCCGAGTATTGATCATGAACTGGAAGATGCGATTATCGGTGACGAAATGTATTACCGTCTGTTGAATCACTTTGAGCAGGCGCTGGAAATGAAACATTATTAGTGATGGAACCGACGATGCACCTCCGCCAGGCAAAAGCGGGAGACATTCCTGCCATTCTGGAGATAGAGCAGGAATGTTTTCAGGAAGATAGTTTTTCGAGAGAACAGTTTGTTTATCTGATCTGCCGTTCAAAGGGCACCTTTTATGTGGTGGTGGAAAAGGAGCGGGTGATCGCCTATGTCTCATTATTGTTTCATGCGGGAACCCGTTATCTGCGGATATATTCGATAGCTGTCCATCCGGATTGCAGAGGAAGGAAGCTGGGACAGTTGCTCATGGAGCGGACGATTGAGACAGCTCTTGAATGTAAGGCGGCAAAGATTACGCTCGAAGTAAAAGAGTCGAATACGCCTGCCATCAAGCTATATATGAAAAATGGCTTTATTCCCGTGGGAGTAAAGCCAAACTATTATCATGATGGTTCGGATGCGATCTATATGCAGCGACCCATGTAATCAGCGGTTGCCTATCTTCTCATAAAGTCCCCTTTCCTGCGGAAAGAACGGTAAAGTTTAAATTTGAGCGACTGGATGGGCTGGAGGATATCGAAAACCGGCAGGGAGAAATAATATTTCCTGTCTCCGCCCATTTCTTTGGCTGTCCGATTAATGATGATTGCCTGTACGATATAGCGGAACAGCCAGATCAGTAATGCAATTCCGGCAGCCAGCCAATGGAAGTTGAGGATGCCGAATACAAGACCCGCAATGCAGGCAGCGTAAAACAGCAGACGGGAGAAAGTCTCGAATCCTAACAAATAGCGCTGTGCACCGTGATAAAAGCGTGCGGTTGCCATATAGCTTATCTTTTCTTCTTTCCATTCTTTGTAGCTGTATACCGGTTGTATCCGCATGGTTGCATTGATATCCGTTTCTACGCGTGTGTTGGATGGGGTGGCTATCTGGTTGATGAATAAATCATCTTCCCCGCGTTGCAGGTTCAGATAAGTGGAGTAGCCTTTTCTCTGGAAGAATAATTCTTTCCGGTAAGCCATGTTACGTCCGATGCCCATGTATGGCTTTCCTGCCAGTGCAAAGCATAAATAACGCAGAGACTGGAATAACGTGTCAAAGGCTACCCGTTTGTGCAGCCATCCTTTGGTCCGGTCGTAACCGCTGTATCCCAGCACTACCTGAGTCTGTGAAGTGAAGTTACGTGCCATTAGTCTGAGCCAATCCTTGCTTGCAGGCATACAGTTTGTTTCTGTAAATACCAGCCAGTCGTGTTTGCTGGCCTTGATGCCCAATGTCAGGGCAAGTTTCTTATGACTGATGTAACGTGCGCTGTCGGGAGTGAAGCTGTGATAAAGGTGAGGATATTTCTCTTCCATAAATCCCAGTACATCCTCTGTCTCATCTGTAGAAGCATCGTTGATAACAATCACTTCGAACTGCGGATAGTTCTGTTCGAGAATGGCAGGTAAGATTTTACGTAGGTTATCAGCTTCGTTGCGTGCACAAAGAATCACGGAAAGCGGAGGCATCTCTTGTGTGAAATGCACTGCTTCTTTGCGTACAGCCTTATTGCGGGTATGTATCCGATTGTACAAGCCGAAATAATAAATGAGCTGAATGATAAAAAGAATACCTGCCGCCGATAAAAGAATCAGTTCGACAGTATTGAATGTAAATGCTTCCATTGGATATAAGTGTCGTTTTTACGACTGCAAAAGTACGCATTTTTTTGGTAGCTCCGTCATCTCGCAGGAAGGTTATTTCGTAAATCCAGATATTCTTTCTTGAACATGTCGACGAATAGAAAGAATAATGAAAGCAGCAACGGACCGAAGATGACTCCCATAAATCCGAACAACGGCAAACCGATAACGACTCCGAATATTGTAATCAGCGGATGGGTATCCGCCATTTTCTTCTGCAGGATGAATCGGATCAGGTTATCCGACTGAGATATGACTATTCCACCGTATGCGGCGAGTCCGATAGCGTTGAACCAGTCTCCGGTTACGGCAAGATAGGCAGCTACGGGAAACCATATCAAGGCAGTTCCTACCATTGGAATGATGGTGGCGAAGCAGGTCAGGAATCCCAATACCAGGACATTGGGTGCTCCGAAGATAAGATACCCTATCATGGCGACCCCTCCTTGAATAATGGCTAACAGAGGTATGCCGATGGCATTGGAACGTACAATCATATTGATTTCGTGAATTACTTCCTGTGTATTCGCTTCATTGAACGGGAGAATGTCATTCACATAAGCTTCCATCTTTTTTCCTCCTATCAGCATAAAGTATAGTACGAATACCATGACAAACAGATTGATGGCAAGGCTGCTGATGCTTTCCATTATTATTTGTCCGATGCGGGGTAGGATGGAGACAATGAATGACAAGGTATCTTTTCCCAGCACATCATAACCCGTTTTTTCTTTGATAAACTCTGCCACCTGCTGCATCGGGGCAATGAATGTTTGCGGGTCCAGATTGATGTCCTGAAGTTGGTTTACCAGTAGCCAGATTGTCAGTCCGAGCGGAACCAAAAATACCATAACCGTCTCTGCCGTAATCAGCAATGCGGCAACACTGCGTTTCAGTTTCCACTTTTCTGTCAGGTGCGTCATTTGTGTGCGTACCAAAATATAAATAGTGAGTGCTCCCAGCAATCCTCCCAAAAAAGGAGTGATCTGACGGAAGATGATGATTCCCATAAATAGTATGATGACGATGAGGGAATATTTCCAGTATTGTTCTTTGATGCTCATATTATGTATTTAGATATTCTGCTTTATAAACAAAAGAACAGTGGAAAAAGTTTGAATGTCCGGTATGAGGTTTACGTATGTTGTTTTTAAGGGAGCTCAATATGAAAAACCGTTTTTCCGGCTCTGCTTTCTTTGATAGCCAAATGCCCTTCGTGGCGGCGGATAATTTCTTTGCACAGGCTCAGTCCGATGCCTGTACCTTCTGATTTAGTCGTAAAAAAGGGGATGAATACTTTGTCCATAATTTCGGGAGGAATACCGGGACCATTGTCGGTGATGTCTATGACTATATATTCGTCTTGTTCTGCTTGCAGGGAAAGCTCTCCATGCGGATGCCCCTCCAATGCCTGCATGGCGTTTTTCAACAGATTGAGAAACACTTGTGACAGTTGCTTTTCGTCTCCTTCGGTCATCATCGGTTCGGGGGAGCACCGGAGTGTAAAGGAGATATTGTTTTCTTGAAAATTGGTTTGAAGCAGTTCCTCCAGATTGTGTAATAAGTCGGATAGGGAAAAGAGACGCTTTTCGGGCTGCGGAAGATAGGACAGATGCCGGAAAGATTCGGTAAATTCCATCAGCCGTTCGCTTTGCGCCTGAATAATGTGAAGCCCGCGGATTCCTTTCTCGCTGATTTCCGGATAGGAAGCCAGTGTCTGAGACAGTGAGATAATGGGAGCGATCGTGTTCATGATCTCATGAGTCAGGACATGACTGAGTTTGCTCCATGATTCACTTTCGTTTTCGTTGAGCCGGTCGTCAATGTCTTGTATGGAAAGCAAGGTGATTGTTTCGTCTTGTAGTTTCATCTGACTTTGGGAGAGGCTGAGTCTTTTTCTGTTCTTCTCATTCTGCAGGATATTTTCCAGTTGGGAATATAGAGTCAGTGATTCGATGTTTAGTAAGGTCAACGCTGTGTTGTTGACGAAGATTATTTTCTTGGAGTTGTTCCAGGCTATGATTCCGTTGGGTACTTTCTCCAGCAGAGACCGGTAGAAATGTTCCTGTTTCTGGTAGTCCATTTTGGTTTGTGCCAATAGGGCGTTGATCCGGTTCAGTGAACGGTTCAGCTGTTGTTGCTCTTCGTTTATTCCTTGCTCGGGGTAGCTGAATGTATTATCTCTGTCCTCGATGGCATCAAAGAAAAGCCGGAGTTTCCGGTTGATGTTATTGAGATAAGTGACTATTCCGCCGATTTGAAACAAGGAGCAGATGATTAGTAACGTACCGATGATGATGCCACGTTGGGAGATGATGAGCCACAGCCCTGTTCCCGAAGTTGCGAGGATGAGCAGGATACGAAGCAATATGGTCCAATAGATATGTCGGCTGAATATCATCTTGTTCAGGGTTTGAATCGTTTCAGTTTATTATAGAGAGTTTGTCGGCTGATGCCTAATTGTTCGGCGGCGGCTGTCAGATTTCCATTGTTTTGGAGGATTGCTGTTTCGATGGCTTGCCGTTCTACTTCCTCCAGATTGGGGACGACGCTTGCCGTCTGAGGTTTCCAGCTTTGCTTTACCAGAATATCTTTGGGGCGTATCACGTTGCCTTCGCATAAGATCACCGCTTTTTCGATGGCGTGTTGCAGTTCGCGGATATTGCCCGGCCAGTGATAGGAGCGTAGTTTCTCAATCGTTTGCTCGTGCATCCGTATGTCCGGCCGTTGATATTTGGAAGTAAAACGACGGAGGAAAGTATCTATGAATAATAGGATATCGTCTCCCCGTTCCCTTAAAGGAGGGATTTCCAGATGAATGGTGTTGATACGGTAGAACAAATCTTCCCGAAACAGTCCTTGCTTTACCATTTCCGGAATATCTTTATTGGTAGCAGAGATCAGCCGGATATCAACGGGAATCACTTTGTTACTTCCGATTCGGGTGACATTCCGGTTCTGTAGTACAGTCAATAGTTTGGCTTGCAGTGCAATGGAAAGGTTTCCGATTTCGTCCATAAAGAGGGAACTGCCGTTGGCCGCTTCGAATTTTCCCGGACGACTTTCGTATGCGTCGGTAAACGCTCCGCGTTCGTGTCCGAACAGTTCACTTTCGAAGAGTGATTCACTGATAGCGCCCATATCAATGCCAAGCATTTGACGGGAATTTCGGGGAGATAAACGATGTATCTCTTTGGCTAACATCTCTTTTCCTGTTCCGTTCTCTCCTGTGATCAGGATGTTGGCGTCGGTTTTGGCTACTTTCGTGACCACTTTAATCAACTGGAGCATTGCGGGAGAGTGGCCGATCAACATTTCCGGTTTGCTCGGTTTCTCGGTATCCCCCTGTTTGCCGGTTGTCTTTGAAGCGCTTTTGGCTTTGCTGTTGTTACTTTTATAAGCCTCCTTTATCTTCCGAATCAGAATCTGATTATCCCAAGGTTTGAGTAAAAAATCAGTAGCCCCGTTTTTTAGTGCTTTTACCGCCAATTCAACGTCTCCGTAAGCAGTCAGCATAACCACCGGTAAAGATGGGCGGATTTCGTGGATTTGTTTTAACCAGTACA
Organism: Bacteroides sp. B1-V-101; assembly: GCF_023656585.1. Lineage (NCBI taxonomy): Bacteria > Pseudomonadati > Bacteroidota > Bacteroidia > Bacteroidales > Bacteroidaceae > Bacteroides > Bacteroides sp. B1-V-101. Next base: position 32,099 of record NZ_JAMOKH010000024.1, read on the forward strand.
GTCCTTCATTGCCATTGTTTATGCCGGCAGAGAAATTCATGTCAAGGATAACGACGTCGATAGAGGTGGTAGTCAGTAACGTGGTGATTTGATTGGGATTGGCGGCGGTGCGAAGTGTACCGAACTCATTTTCGAGCAGTAACTCCAGTGAAGCTAACACGCTTTTATTATCATCTACTATTAAAATAGTTCCGTTTTCCATATCTAAGATTGGGGGTATCTATCAGGTTGAACCATGCTTTAAGTTTGGGGGTAAAGATATTCGTTTTTGCTTTCCTCTGCAAGCGAGTGTCCAATAATTAGACGTTTTCGGGCATATTTACTGCAAGGCTTACTTAAATGCCCGAAAATTGCTCCCGAAGAATATGAAATAATGGATAACGTCCAAAAGTTGGACGTTGCGGTGTGTAATAATTGGACGGATGCAATGCAATCGTATTGGTCATTTGGCTAATAATCAATTACTTAAAAATTGTGGCATCCTATTTGCCTTCTAATCATCGTAACACACAATCGCACATATTATAAAGAATGAAAAACCTTTTCTTTTTGTCCTTATTCTTATTACCGCATTTTGTGCAGGCCCAGTCCGGCATGACTTTGGATGAGTGCATTCGTCTGGCATGGAAGCAGAATCCTTCTGTGCGGAACAGTGTGATAGATATAAAGGAGGCACGGGCAGATTATATGGCTGCTGTCGGTGCTTTTCTTCCCCGTGCAGCGGTTAATGCAGAAACAGGGAAACGCTTTGGGCGTTCTATCGATCCGGATACGAACGGATATACCAACGAAACTTTTGAAGAAGGGACTGTGGGGCTTGATATGACTCTTTCTCTTTTTGAGGGCTTTTCACGCATTCATCAGGTACGCTTCCGGAAGATGAATAAGGAGCGTAGCGAATGGGCATTGAAAAATAAGCAGAATGAACTGGCATATCAAGTGACGGATGCTTATTATAAACTGATTCTGGAGAGAAAACTGCTGAATCTTGCTTTAGAACAAAGCCGGTTGAGTGAGCGGTATTTGAAACAAACCGAAGCCTTTGTTGAGTTGGGATTGAAATCAGCTTCCGATTTGCAGGAAGTCAAGGCCCGCAGAGAAGGGGATATCTATCGTTATAAATCTCGTGAGAATACTTGCCGGTTGGCCTTATTGCATCTGGAACAGCTAATGAATTTCCAACCCGGTGATACACTCGTTATTCAGGATACTATTGTGGAAGCGAATCAGTTGCCCTTGCTTTCTGTTCCGTCTACGGAAACACTTTATACCCAATCACTGGAAATACTTCCCGTCATGCGTATGATTGATTTGAAACGAAAGGCTGCCCGTAAAGAGTATGCGATGGCTGGCGGAACTTTTTCTCCTTCTGTCTATGCCCGCTTTACGGTTGGTTCCAATTTTTACAATACAGTTTTTTCTGCTAGACAGTTGCGGGACAATATAGGAAAATATGTCGGCATCGGTATTTCGTTTCCTTTGCTGAGCGGATTGGAACGTCTGACTCATCAACGGAAGCAGAAACTAAACCTGTATCGCTTGAAGAATGAAGAAGAACTGGAAAAGCAGCAGCTATATACCGATATAGAGCAAACACTTCTTTCCCTACATGCCGGATTTAGTGAACATCAACAGGCATTGCAACAGCTTGAAGCAGAAGCTCTCGTACTGAAAGAGTCCGAACGTAAATGGGAGGAAGGGCTCATTTCCGTCTTTCAGCTGATGGAAGCCCGTAACCGTTTTATCTCCGCCAAGGCAGAACTGGTTCGTGTACGCCTGCAAGTGGAAATGATGAGGAAACTGGAGAAATACTATCGGGAGGGGACTTTCCTGTAAAACGGAGTCTGTGCCATCGGATCAATCATTTAATAACAACCCTATTTTGAATATACCTTTATGGATACACCTGTTGAACGCAAACCCGGCATAAATCGCAAACACCTTTATACGATCGGTGGTGTGGCGCTGGGAATCGCTGTCATTTTATATTTTATTTTTAGAGATACGGCTTCCTCCATGACAGTTGAGAAAGACCGTCTCACGATTGCTACCGTCAAGCAAGCGGAGTTCAATGATTATATCCGTGTGATCGGGCAAGTGATGCCCAACCGGATTATCTATATGGATGCCATAGAAGGCGGTCGTGTGGAAGAACGTCTGAAAGAAGAAGGAGCTATGGTGAAAGCGGGCGATGTGATTCTGCGTCTCAGCAACCCGTTGCTGAATATCGGAATCATGCAGAGTGAGGCAGACCTTGCCTATCAGGAAAATGAATTGCGCAATACCCGCATCAGTATGGAGCAGGAGCGTCTGCAACTGAAACAGGAACGCATAGGCTTGAATAAAGAACTGACATTGAAAAAACGCCGTTATGAACAATACAGACGTTTGGTGGAGGAGCAACTGATTGCCCGCGAGGATTTCCGTCAGGCAGAGGAGGAGTATGAAGCTGCCAAAGAACAACTGGCGGTCATTGACGAACGTATCCGTCAGGACAATATTTTCCGTGAAAGCCAGATCAGCAGTCTGGACGAGAACATACGTAACATGAAACGCAGTCTTACGTTGGTCCGTGAGCGCTTGGAAAACCTGAAGATTAAAGCTCCGATTGACGGACAGGTAGGAAACTTGAACGCGCAGGTCGGACAGTCCATTTCCGCAGGAGAACATATCGGGCAGATTATTACTCCGGACCTCAAAGTACAGGCACAGATAGACGAGCATTATGTGGAGCGTGTACTTCCCGGACTTCCTGCCGACTTTACCCGTGACGGAGGAACCTATAAACTGGAAGTAACCAAACCTTATCCGGAAGTGAAAGAAGGGCAGTTCCGTACTGACCTGGCTTTCATTTCGGAGCGGCCGGAGAATATACGTGCCGGACAAACTTATCATATCAACCTTCAGTTAGGAGACCCGGCACAAGCGATCCTTGTTCCCCGTGGCGGATTCTTTCAAATTACCGGAGGGCGGTGGATGTATATTGTCGATGAAAGTGGTAAATTTGCCACGCGGCGTCCTGTGAAGATCGGGCGCCAGAATCCACAGTATTATGAGGTGACGGAAGGTTTGTCTTCGGGTGAGAAAGTAATCATATCCGGTTATGAGTTGTTCGGAGACAATGAGAAACTAATACTAAAATAAATAAAAAGAATCACCATGATTAAAACAGAAAAACTGTCTATGCTTTTCACTACGGAAGAGGTGCAGACGAAAGCATTGAACGAAGTCACCTTACACGTAGAACAAGGAGAATTTGTCGCTATAATGGGACCTTCCGGATGCGGCAAGTCAACGTTGCTGAATATTTTGGGCACGTTGGATTCTCCCACTTCCGGCTCTTATTTCTTTGAAGGGAAACAGGTGGATAAAATGAACGAGAACCAGCTGACTGCCCTTCGGAAGAATAATTTGGGCTTTATCTTCCAGAGTTTCAACCTGATTGACGAACTGACGGTATACGAAAATGTGGAACTCCCGCTTGTCTATATGGGGATTAAGACTGCCCAACGCAAAGAGAAAGTGAACAAAGTGCTGGAGAAAGTAAATCTGCTACATCGTGCCAACCATTATCCTCAACAGTTGTCGGGCGGACAACAGCAACGTGTGGCCATCGCCCGTGCGGTAGTGACGGACTGTAAGTTGTTGCTGGCTGACGAACCGACCGGAAATCTGGATTCGGTGAATGGCGTGGAAGTGATGGAGCTGTTGAGCGAACTGAACCGCCAGGGGACTACGATTATCATTGTCACCCACTCTCAAAGGGATGCGACGTATGCGCATCGGATTATCCGGTTGTTGGACGGACAGATTGTATCCGAAAACATCAACCGTCCGTTAGAAAAAAGTACGTCCTCTAAAAACGAAGCTGTATGATAGGAAATTATTGGAATAGTGCCTATCGGAATCTGATGAAGCGGAAGAAGTTCAGCTTCATTAATGTGTTTGGACTGGCGATCGGCATGGCATCGGCGTTACTGATTCTGACGTATGTAACTTTTGAGTTCAGTTTTGACAAGATGCACACGAAATATCCCCATATTTACCGTGTGCAAAGTACATTCCGCGAAGGGGAGGTGCTGACCGATAACTGGGCAAGCAGCTCCTTCGGATACGGTTCGGCAATGAAAGAGAATCTTGCGGGAATTGAAGATTATACCCGAATCGGCTCTCTGCTCCAACCAGAACAGATTGTGAAGTATGGTGAGTTGACGCTGCGGGAAAACCAGATAGCTTATGCCGATCCGGGCTTTTTCCGTCTTTTCGATTTCGAGCTTCTGAAAGGTGATAAAAAGACCAGCCTTTCGATGCCGGGACAAGTCGTAATCACCGAGCGCATTGCCCGCAAATATTTCAAAGAGGAAGACCCTATCGGAAAGATTCTTATCTTTACCGGTCCCTATTATAAGATATCGTGTGAAGTGACCGGAGTCATGGAGGAAATGCCTTCCAATTCCCACATACATTATAACTTCCTGATTTCGTATACATCTTTGCCCAAGTTTATACATGAATACTGGTATAAGCACGAAGCATATACGTATGTTCTGCTCGATTCGCCGGAGAGGGAAGCGGAAATAGAAAGAGAGTTTCCCGTCATGGCGGAAAAGTACAAGACGGAGGAAGCGTTGAAAAACAAAACATGGGGAGTCGATTTGGTTCCTCTGGCAGATATACATCTCACTCCGCAATTGGGTTATGAAATGGAGACAAAAGGAAATCGTTCTGCTATGATTGCACTTGTCTTTGCAGCCATTGCCATTCTGGCTATTGCCTGGATAAACTATATCAATCTGACAGTAGCCCGTTCGATGGAGCGTGCCAGGGAAGTCGGAGTGCGTCGGGTAGTGGGTGCTTTCCGCAAGCAGTTGATTCATCAGTTCCTGTTCGAAGCGCTGGTTATGAATCTGATTGCTTTTATATTGGCGGTAGGGCTGATAGAGCTGATTCTTCCGTACTTTAATCAACTGGTGGGACGTACGGTCACTTTCTCCGTTTGGCTGATGGATTATTGGTGGGTGCTGCTGGTCCTTGTTTTTATCGCAGGGATATTCCTTTCCGGATATTATCCGGCATTGGCTTTGCTGAACCGTAAACCGATTACCCTGTTGAAAGGAAAGTTTTTGCATAGCAAGTCCGGAGAACGGACTCGTCAGGTGTTGGTTATCATTCAATATACGGCCTCTATGATACTGCTTTGTGGAACATTGATCGTGTTTGCACAGTTGAATTTTATGCGCAGCCAATCATTAGGGGTGAAAACCGACCAGACATTAGTCATTAAATTTCCCGGACGTACAGACGGCCTGAATGTGAAACTGGAAGCGATGAAGAAAGCGATAATGCGGTTGCCACTGGTGCATAGTGTCGCAGCTTCCGGTGCTGTGCCGGGCGAGGAGGTGGCTACTTTCCTTTCTAATCGCCGTACCAATGACGCTTTGAAGCAGAACCGGCTTTATGAGATGCTGGCCTGCGATCCGGATTATATAGAGGCATATGGTTTGCAAGTGATAGCCGGACGGGGCTTTTCAGAAGAGTACGGAGACGATGTAGATAAACTGGTGATTAATGAGACGGCCGTACGCAATCTGGGCTTTGCTTCCAATGATGAGGCGATAGGAGAGTTGGTAACAGTAGAATGTACCGATGCTCCGATGCAGATTATCGGAGTGGTCAAAGATTATCATCAGCAGGCGTTGAGTAAGAATTATACTCCTATTATGCTGATTCATAAAGATAAGATAGACTGGTTGCCACAACGCTATATTTCTATCGTAATGACTTCCGGCAATCCCCGCGAACTGGTATCGCAGGTACAGGAAATATGGAATCGGTACTTTGCTGATTCCAGTTTCGATTATTTTTTCCTCGATCAGTTCTTCGACCATCAGTATCGTCAGGATGAAGTATTCGGGGTGATGATAGGTTCTTTCACCGGATTAGCGATATTCATATCCTGTCTGGGACTTTGGGTATTGGTGATGTTTTCCTGTTCCACCCGTACGAAAGAGATGGGTATACGTAAAGTCTTGGGAGCTTCCCGCTGGAATCTTTTCTATCAGTTGGTCAAAGGATTTTTCCTGCTGATTCTGATAGCGGTTGTGATTGCTCTTCCGGTAGCTTGGTTCAGTATGAACGCCTGGTTGAGTCATTATGCTTTCCGGACGGATTTAGAAGCTTGGTTCTTTATTGTGCCCGTATTGTTGATGTTGTTCATTTCATTCGTGACGGTGGCCTTTCAGACAATGAAAATAATAATGAGCAAACCTGCTCGTTCGTTAAGATATGAATAGTTTTTAGATCACTCCTTCGGGTATTCGTTAATATCCGGAGGAATTATGTTAAATGTTAACGAGACTGCTACTTCTATTAAACCATGTTATAAGATGCTCCGCTTTGCTCCGGAAATTTGGAGATATGCGGAAAGTCCGTATCTTTGTGGTGTGTTTTTCATAGTATTAGATTTAAGGTTAACAAAAAGATTGGCTGTCTGGGATAGATAGCCTTTTTTTATGCCCTTTTTTTCGTATATTTGAGGGACATATAACCAGAATGAATATTATGAGAACAATCTTGTTAACTCTGTTACTCTCTGTTGCGGCAATATCGTCATTTGCCCAAACAAATACTTATCGGGAATGTACAAGTCAGAATTTTAAAATAATCTCATATACACGGGAACTTTCTCCCCAAGGATGCCAGCAATCTCCGATATATGTGAAGCCCAAGCGTTCATAATACGAAGTATGACTGGTACTTAAATATAATTTCGAGAATCCGAATTTCAGTGTATCCTTCTTGGCTTGTTCTATTAAAAGATTGGCGTAATGATTTCCCCTATACTTTTCTTCAATGAATAAGGCAACCAACCAAGGATATAAATCCGCACGAGAGTTAAAATCGTTGCTGGTAAGTCCCGCACATCCTATTATTTCATCACCATTCATTAAAAGGTACCATTGAGGAATGGGATTTTCGGCATTCAGAGAATGTCTGAAACAATTGTCATACACCATTTTCGTGTTCTCGTTACCCCACTTGCTTTGGAAATAGGCGATAGCTCTTTCCAGATACTGAGGTGAGTCTCTGAGTGAAACTAGATTCATACGTTTATTGTATTGTTTATATTTAATATTGCCAAAGTTATAAAAGTATTTTTGAAAACCAATAGGTTGCCTGTTTTATCTGACTAATTCTGTATATTTGCAAGTATGTCCTGCTTATTAAATAATATCATAATATATATGGAGAATAAAGAATTGCGTGAAAGAATGCTTTCGGGAAAAATGTATAATGACTTGTCTGTAGAACTGGTTCAAAGAAGAGAACAGGCTGTTTTCCTGACCAATGATTATAATTCCACTTATGGAAAGCCTAAAGAAGTTCGGGAGGCATTGTTACGTAAACTATTGAGGCGTATTGGCAGTAGTGTTCATTTTGAACCGAATTTCCGGTGTGAGTTTGGATTCAATATCAGTATCGGCAATAATTTCTTCGCCAATTTTGATTGCATCATGTTGGACGGAAATCTCATTACGATAGGTGACAATGTATTATTAGGGCCCCGTGTCGGTTTATATACGGCCAACCATGCGCTCGATCCGCAGGAACGTCTTATGGGCGGGTGTTATGCCCATCCGATTGTCATTGAAGATAATGTATGGGTAGGTGCCGGCGTTCATATAATGGGTGGTGTCACTGTCGGGAGAAATTCAGTAATCGGTGCGGGCAGTGTGGTGACAAAGAGCATTCCGGAGAATGTAATTGCCGCAGGTGTTCCCTGTAAAGTTATTCGGGAAATAACCGATGAAGACAAGACCGGTTTTCGACTTTAGTATTCTACGGATGAACTAGCTCGCTACTTACTGAAATTTAAGGATCGCTACGCAATTCTTTGTCCCGCAATATGCGAAAGATTATTCGTCTGACTATAGTTGAACTTTCGTCTGACAGCTGTTTCTTTTTCGTCTAACAACTGTCAGACGAAAGTTCAACTATAGTCAGACGAATACTTTTATGTAATCTTGATGCTAGAGTTTAGCAAAGACGTCCACAAGTTTCCTTGATTTTGTCCTAACTATATTCCTTTTGTTTAATGCTGATTACCATAATTTGCAATCTATCCATTCCAGTTTGTCGAATAGCCATAATTCAAAAAAGAACAAGATAAATGGGAGGATAATGATGAAGGTCATAGTCACTCCACTACTTTTCGAGTGTCGGTAATGGGGCTGGCGAATAACTGACCGTTAGGGCAGTTTATTCGTTTGTTATCAACTTCTTCATTTCATTTTTCCTCACGTCAATATAAAGCAAATCATCATGATCTGTTATACTATACAGTTCCATAAAATTCTCTGTTACTAAGTAATATTCATCAAGCCCTTCACAATCGCCGATAAATTTATGTATATCAGACATTCTTGCTTTATAAATGACGAAATCTTTGTTCCAATAATCAATAAAGAAATAGAGAACGATATTTTTGTCAATTATATCTAATAGATGAAAATAAGGGTCTTCCATGTTACAATCTATACTATATGGCACATATTTAAAGCTTAGCCATAATGCACGAGGATTACCAAATACAAAAGTATCATATAGCTTTTGCGTCAAAATCTCTTTATCGGCATCTTCTATTTTCTGAAATGGAAGATGATTATCTTTGATTGTTCGTTCTATTTCTTTATAATCAAACATAACATTTTGCTTTTGTTGATAATGAATAAATCACCACACTCAACGAGTAGTGGTAATTCTGGTAACCGATACCTATAAGGTGCGTTTACTGAATTCTATTTTCTAATTCTATATATGCTACTGACAAAGTTATGAAACTATTAATGAAAAACAATCTAGAGTCCATTTTATTTTGTTTACATGACGGACATCGTGATAATATGTATATATTAGCCATTCACTGAAAAAATGACTTTTTCTTAAAAAGAGGATATTTACACAGGCACTAAAGACCGTAATTACATATCACTTATCAAGGAGAACAGAATATCTCCGTCATTTGTAAATACGAAATTCTATCTTTATGTAATTGGAAGTGTTCTTGGAGTAAAATGGTAATCATTTCCTATTAATACTTATCATTTAGATGGGTTAATTAAGAAAGATTCTCCGTTCTGTCATTTTCTATTTTATCGGTATTTATGATGAACTAGAGAAAAAACGAGCAAAAACAGCCTTTTTATAACTTCCTCACTGATGAAAAACAAGTTCATTAGTAAGGGACGGAGCGTTGGTTTTAAAGGAACACCTCGTTCCTTTAAAACCAAAGAGTACTGAATGACTAAAAAAAGATGCATATTTCATACAGTATTATGCAGGATGAACTCGTATTCCTGCATATTATTGCACTAATTTATGCAGGATATGCTGTCGTTCATGACTTTTTGAGCAAATTCCTATTGGCATAATATTAAATTTGGAACATTTAGACTGAAAGGACATTTATCTTATCAATTCCACATCTTGTCTACAAATGAGGCGTGTTCGTCTCATTTGAAAAACCAGCAATGTAGTATCCCTTATCTTCGTGTCGAAATAAAAAACAGAATAAGTCATGAAGATGAATAAAACTATGTTGTTAGGGGAAGTAGCAAACCGTTCGGGGATTCCGGCAGATGAATGCGGAGTAGTACTTAAAACTTTTGAAAGAGTCCTTTGCGAAGAACTCACACGGAAACTGTACCGTTATGGAGGATGGATATTGCTGTTGATCGGTTTGTTTATATCAGCCTTTGCTTTCGGGCAAATATCGGATCGGAAAGGGCGTCCGGTCCAGACCATTCGTGGGATGGTTGTTGACGGAGATTCCAAATATCCTATACCGTATGCGACAGTTAGATTGTCAGATAAAGAGGGGATGGGGACGACAACCGACAGTTTGGGACGTTTCACCATTCCGCAGGTTCCCGTCGGGAGACATACGGTAGAGGCAGCGTTCATGGGATATGAACCCGGCATTTTCAGAGAAATACTGGTGACTTCCGCCAAAGAAGTCTATTTGGAAATACCTTTGAAAGAAAGCGTCAACGAACTAAGTGAAGTAGTGGTCCGTGCGCGGACGAACAAAGAAGAAGCGATGAATAAGATGGCAACTACCGGAGCACGTATGCTGAGCGTGGAGGAAGCGAGCCGTTATGCAGGCGGATTCGACGACCCTGCACGTCTGGTTTCCGCTTTTGCCGGAGTGGCGCCCAGCGTCTCTTCGAATGGAATTTCGATTCATGGCAATGCACCCCATCTGTTGCAATGGAGGCTGGAGGATGTAGAAATCCCGAATCCGAATCACTTTGCGGATATTGCCACCTTGGGTGGAGGAATCCTTTCTTCCCTTAGCTCACAGGTACTTGGAAATTCCGATTTCTTCACCGGAGCTTTTCCGGCTGAATATGGAAATGCAGTGTCCGGCGTGTTCGACATGAAGCTGCGCAACGGTAACAATCAAAAGAACGAAAACACGATCCAAGTGGGAATCATGGGAATTGACGTTGCTTCCGAAGGTCCTTTGAGCAAGAAGCATAAAGCCTCGTATATCTTTAATTATCGTTATTCTACCACAGGATTACTGAATCTTGACGGTGGAACGATGGACTATCAGGACCTGAACTTCAAACTGAACTTTCCCACAAAGATGGCCGGGACTTTCTCGGTATGGGGAACCAGCCTGATTGACAAATTTAAGAGTGACATGGAGAGGAACCCTGAGAAATGGGAATATCTGGGCGACCGCAGCGAATCACGTGACAAGCAGTATATGGCTGCCGGAGGTATCAGTCACCGTTACTTTTTCAATAGTGACGCATCGCTGAAAACAACCGTTGCCGCTACCTACTCGCAGTTGGACGGAGGCGCTTCCATGTTCAATCATGCGTTGGAATCGACTCCTTATATGGACCTTGAATCAAGGCATACCAACCTGATACTGACCAGCACCTTCAACCGTAAATTCAGTAACCGCTTTACCAATAAGACAGGATTCACTTATACTGCCATGTTTTATGACATGAACCTTGCCATAGCTCCATACGAAGCTCAGCTGCTGGAAACGGTATCGAAGGGAGATGGCAATACGAGTCTGATTTCTGCTTACAATAGTTCTTCTGTCGGACTGAGTGACCGTTGGACTCTCAATGCCGGTATCTACGGACAATACCTGACGTTGAATAATAAATGGTCTGTCGAACCCCGTGCCGGACTGAAATGGCAGGCTACCCCAAAAGCGACCTTTGCTTTAGCTTACGGCATATACAGCCGGATGGAGAAAATGGACGTCTACTTTGTGAAAACGAAGAGTACGGGAAATCAATCCGTCAACAAGAACCTCGACTTCACCAAGGCGCAACACATCATGCTGTCTTTCGGCTACAAGATTTCGGACCGCATGAATCTGAAAATAGAACCTTATGTACAGTTTCTGCACGATGTACCGGTAATGGCGGACAGTTCCTATTCCGTACTCAACCGCTCCGACTTTTATGTAGAAGATGCGCTTGTCAACAAAGGAAGAGGCCGGAATATCGGGATTGACATAACCCTCGAACGCTTCCTGGAAAAAGGACTTTATTACATGATCTCCGGTTCGTTGTTCGACTCCCGTTACCGTGGCGGAGACGGTGTATGGTACAACACGAAGTTCAACCGCAACTATGTCATCAACGGACTGATCGGCAAGGAGTGGATGTTGGGACGCAACAAACAGAATATTCTTAGCATCAACCTGAAACTGACCTTGCAGGGCGGCGACCGCTATTCCCCGATTGACATGGAAGCAACCATGAAGCATCCGGACAAGGAAGTGCTGTACGATGAAAGGAAGGCATTCTCCAAACAGTATTCGCCCATGTTGATCGGCAATTATACCGTCAGCTACCGCATCAACAAGAAAAAAGTATCTCATGAATTTGCTGTGAAGGGCTTGAATTTTATGGGCACGAAAGAGCACTACGGACATGAGTATAACGTGAAAACCGGAAAGATAGATGCAACCGACGGCTCTACCGTTCTGACTAATGTGAGTTATAAGCTTGAATTTTAGATATCCGGTATAGAGACCATAACGGAAAATGTTTTATCTTCGTACCCAATGAAGCATATGGCAACTGAAACAACTGCAACAGGCAACGAATCGGCCTTTTTATATAGATTGCTCGTAAGTCCGGCATTCCGATGGATGCGGTATCTGATACTTGTCATGGTGTTGGGTACTATCTCCTTCAATCAGGTCTTCATCATTTTTATGGACTATCGGGATATACTGGGCGTATGGATTTATGTGTTCACGTTTATATATATGCTCACATACGTTGGCGTTATTTGTCTGAACCTTTTCTGGTTATTCCCGAAATATTTGTTGAAAAGGCATTATATGACCTATCTGTCGGTGCTGTCTGTGGCAATGGTCATTGCGCTGCTGATACAGATGGTCATAGAATACCTTGCTTACTCCCATTGGCCGCAGCTTCATGCGCGGGGATCGTATTTCTCGGTTCCCATGCTGATGGACTACATTTCTTCTTTTATGCTGTCAACGCTTTGCATGATAGGAGGAACGATGACTTTGCTTCTGAAAGAATGGATGATTGAGAATCAGCGTGTTTCACAGATGGAAAAGGCGCATGTACTGTCCGAAGTGGAACAGCTCAAAGAGCAGGTCAGCCCCGAACTTCTTTTCAAAACGTTGCATCATTCGGGTGAACTGACATTGACCGAGCCGGAAAAGGCTTCGAAGATGTTGATGAAGCTGAGCCAGTTGCTGCGCTATCAGTTATATGATTGCAGCCGGCAAAAAGTATTGCTCAGCAGTGAAATCGTCTTCCTTACCAACTATCTGACATTGGAGCAAAGCTCCCTTCCGCAATTCCGCTATCAGTTTACTTCGGAAGGGGAGGTAAACAGGGAGCTGGTTCCTCCTCTGCTCTTCATTCCTTTTGTGCAGCATATCGTGGAGTTGACGCACGAACAGCAGATATCGATTCCTGTCTCTTTGGACATCCATCTGAAAGCGGAGAAGGGTACGATTGTATTCACTTGTATGTGTCCGCAACTTAATCTCTCCGTAAACAGGGGACTGGAACGGATCAGACAAAGGCTGGACTTATTGTATGGCGACCGCTACGGACTATCTTTTACCATGGAATGTATAAGACTGGAACTGAATGGAGGGGAATAATGAGAATAAGTACAAACGATAAAAATACGCTCGACAGGAATCCCGGTGACGGAACCATGAACAGCAGCAGTGTCACCGCTTTTCTGCTGAGTCCTCATTGGAGGATATACAGACATATCCTCTTGCAGGTGGCTGTTCTGCTGATTACAATCAATGTTTTTTGGTACGAGCCTTTGCAGGTGGTCTCTCTCTTGAAACGCTTTGGAGGCTGTCTGGTCTATTTCTTGTCTATGAATGCGGTGATATATACTAATCTGTATATTCTGGTTCCTTCTTTTCTGTTAAAGAACCGTTTGGGTGGTTATGTTCTAGCTGCGATAGTTACCAACTTAGTGGTCATCCTTTTCCTTTCAGTTACGCAGGGAATGCTTTTTGAAGTTATTTTGCCTGTCAGGAATCCCGATGGATTTGCCACTTTCATCAACACCTTTTCGGGGATACTTACTATGGGTTTTGTCACCGCAGGTTCGGCGGCTATTTCATTGTTCACTCATTGGCTGCGTCATAATCTGCGCATTGATCAGCTGGAATCTACCACTTTGCAATCGGAATTGAAGTTCCTTAAGAGCCAGATTAATCCGCACTTTCTGTTCAATATGCTGAACAACGCCAATGTACTGATAAAGCGGAATCCGGAAGAGGCTTCCAAAGTTCTTTTCAAACTGGAAGATTTGCTGCGGTACCAGATAAATGACAGTTCGCGCGAAAGGGTTGCTTTAGCCTCAGATATCCGTTTTCTGAACGACTATTTGAATCTGGAAAAGATACGCCGGGATCATTTTCAGTTTACAATGGAGCAGGAAGGGGATATTGACTCCATCTGGATTCAGCCGTTATTGTTTATCCCGTTTGTGGAGAATGCGGTAAAGCATAGTTTTGATAGCGAGCATCCTTCGTCTGTACATTTTTCTTTTAAGGTAGAAGAGAATCGGTTGGAGTTCCGTTGTGAAAATACGATGCCGGCGGTTGCTGTCAGCAACAAGGTAGGAGGAATCGGGCTTGCGAATATTCAGCGTAGATTAGGATTGTTATATCCCGACCGTTATGAATTGGAGCAGATAGAGAATGAAAATCGGTATATGGTAACTTTATGTATAACGTTATGAATTGTATTATTGTAGACGATGAACCATTGGCACGGGAGGCTATGAAATTGCTGATAGAGGAGGCGGAATGTCTTCAGCTGGTGGGAAGTTTTAACAGTGCCGCCACGGCTTCCGACTTTATGGAGCAGCACGTAGTAGACCTTGTCTTTCTGGATATTCAAATGCCCGGCATTACGGGAATTGAGTTTGCCCGTACCATTTCCAAACGGACATTGGTAATCTTTACCACTGCCTATACGGAGTATGCACTGGATAGCTACGAAGTGGACGCAATTGATTATCTGATAAAGCCGGTGGAGGCGGAGCGCTTTCAGAAGGCGGTTGAGAAGGCGCAGTCTTATCATTCTTTATTATTACAGGAAGAAAAGGAAGCCATTGAGACGATTGTGGCTGCCGAGTATTTCTTTGTAAAGGCGGAACGCAGATACTTCAAGGTCAACTTCTCTGATATCCTTTTTGTAGAAGGCTTGAAAGATTATGTAATTCTACAGTTGGGCGAACAACGCATCATCACCCGTATGAGTCTGAAAGCGGTCTTTGACTTGTTGCCGAAGGACTCTTTTTTACGGGTCAATAAATCGTATATAGTCAATACAGCCCATATCGATTCGTTCGACAATAATGATATATTTATCAAGTCGTATGAGATTGCTATCGGGAATAGTTATCGGGATGACTTCTTTGAAGGATTCGTGATGAAACAACAAAGATGGTGACAGGTCTTGCGATGTTTTTTATGTCATATATATCCGTTAGTCTTTAATCTGATGCAATATTGGTAGATAAAGGAAAGTTTATAAAAGAATCTGCCCTCTGTCAGTCATTAGAATGCTGATAGAGGGTAGTTGCATATCAAGAAAAAATCGAAATTAGTTTATTTAGCTTCGTTATTCTGTTTCAAAAGAAATTCGTCGATTGCTTTCTTCAACTGGTCTTTGGGCAAAGCCCCTTGCGTGATTCTCGGTTCTTCTTTCATCGGAATCAGTAACAGGGTGGGGATACTGCGGATACCGAATGCGGCAGCCAGTTCCTTTTCCTGGTCCACATCAATCTGATAGATGTCTACCTTACCGCTGTATTCTTTGCTCAGTTCTTCCAGAACAGGATGCAGCGCTTTACACGGTCCGCACCATGTTGCATAGAAATCGACGATTGCCGGACGTTTGCCTTCAAATTTCCAATCATTCGGATTGGCTTCAAAATCATATACCTTCTTTAAAAACTCTGCTTTATTTAATGATACTACTTCCATTTTATTGTCCTCCTTTGTTGGTTCATTACTCTTTTTATTTTCTCCGCCATTTCCCGCACAAGCTGTGGTGGCCAGTACGATAGCGAAAGCGCTCATAATGCTTTTAATCAGTTTCATAAATCTTTTCGGTTTATTTGTTTCTATGTTGCAAAGGTAAGGCGAAATAGCTTCCCGTGAAATAGCGATTTGACTGGAACACTTGGCAAAATTTCCCATCACTGCTCCTTTAACGCTAAAAAATGTCTTTTTATCTTTGGAAGTAATAAAAATATGCACTACTTTTGTCGCGATAAAATGAGTATTCACCCTTTAAAATGATGGAAAGGGTATTAATTATGTTGGAGCTATAATATTTTCAAATTAGGACTAAGTTGTCTCGTCGGGAAGACGGGGCTTTACGACATTTTGTTTTTTACGTTTACCGCAACTCTGCTGCTGGCGGTAATAGTTGATTAGTCCTGCAATCACATTTTTTATTTTTCAAATTATTCACTTCAATGCTGTGGATGGATGTTTTATATCCGTATCCGAAGCATTGGCATACCGTGTATAACCTTACTTTCCGCTGTTGAGGCGGACGGGGTGTGGTATGCGAACAGAAAAAAAGTATGGGAATACGATTAAAAGATTTAAGTAAACTGGGATATCGGGATAATGTAGCCCGTAGTCTGGTAGTAGACATTGTAGGCAAATATTGCAAACATGACACGAAGGAACAGATTGCAATGACTTTGAGCAATATACTCGAACATCCCGAATCTTATAAAAACAATGAAATATGGAGTAAGCTGGCGGAACGCCTGTCGCCTACTATACTTGCGAAAGAGTTCGTAGCTTACGACTTACGGGAAGAGCCGTTGATGTATAAAACCTATGGAGGTAAGTTCATCGAGACTCTTGCCAAACAACAGATGAATCTGGCTATGCGCCTGCCTGTAACGGTCGGCGGAGCGTTGATGCCCGATGCGCACGCCGGTTATGGATTGCCTATCGGTGGGGTACTGGCTACTGATAATGCCGTGATACCGTATGCTGTCGGGGTTGATATCGGTTGCCGGATGAGTCTGACAGTATTTGATGCGAAAGCAGACTTCCTGAAACGATATTCTTATCAGATAAAGGAGGCTTTGAAAGACTTTACACATTTCGGAATGGATGGCGGCCTGGGCTTTGAACAGGAGCATGAAGTGCTGGATCGGGAAGAATTTCGGTTGACTCCTTTATTAAAGGATTTGCAGGGAAAGGCCGTGCGGCAACTCGGAAGCTCCGGAGGTGGGAATCACTTTGTGGAGTTCGGTGAAATTGCTTTGCAGGCGGATAATGTGCTGAATCTTCCGGAGGGGAGTTATGTTGCTTTGCTGTCTCATTCCGGTTCACGTGGCTTGGGTGCTGCTATTGCCAAACATTACAGTCTGTTGGCCCGTGAAGTCTGCAAACTTCCTCGGGAGGCGCAGCATTTTGCATGGCTGAGTCTGGACTCCGAAGAAGGGCAGGAGTACTGGATGAGTATGAATCTGGCAGGAGATTATGCCCGTGCCTGTCACGAGCGTATTCACTTGAATCTGTCTAAAGCATTGGGACTGAAACCTGTTGCGAATGTCAACAACCATCACAACTTTGCGTGGAAAGAGGAGATAGCTCCGGGACGTATGGCGATTGTGCATCGCAAAGGGGCAACTCCTGCACAAAAGGGACAGGCGGGGCTGATTCCCGGAAGTATGGCTACGGCAGGTTATCTGGTTTGTGGCAAAGGGGTGGAAGAATCCTTGTGCTCTGCTTCTCATGGAGCCGGAAGAGCGATGTCCCGTCAGAAAGCAAAGGAGAGTTTCACTCAGTCGGCTTTGAAAAAGATGCTGTCGCAGGCAGACGTGACATTGATAGGCGGAAGTATCGAGGAAATGCCTCTGGCATATAAAGACATCGACCGCGTGATGTACACGCAGGAGACTTTGGTGGAAGTGCAGGGTAGATTTATGCCTCGCATCGTACGAATGAATAAAGAATAAGGCGATGAAGGAGAAAGTTTATTTACAGATAACTTCCGGCAGGGGACCTGCGGAATGTTGCCGGGTAGTGGCATTGGTACTCGAAAGAATAGTAAGACAGGCGCAGGCAAGCGGACTGAAAGTGGAAATGATAGAACGTGAAGTGGGACCGGTCAACCGGACACTGCTTTCGGCTACCATTGCTCTTCAAGGCGCAGCGAGCGGAGAACTGGCGGATGAATGGGAGGGAACGGTGCAATGGATTGCCCAAAGCCCGTATCGCATTTATCACAAGCGGAAAAACTGGTTTGTCGGCGTGCATTCGTTTGTGTTGTCGGAGAGTCAGGAGGCCACGGAAAGAGATTTCCGCTATGAAACCTTACGGGCTTCCGGTCCGGGCGGGCAGCATGTCAACAAGACAGAGTCCGCGGTCCGTGCCGTTCACATCCCGTCCGGGATGAGTGTGGTAGCTTCCGACCAACGTTCGCAATGGCAGAACAAGAAGCTGGCAACGGAACGCCTGTTGGTGAAACTTTCGTCGTGGACGATGGAACAAGCGATGATTCAGGCACAGGAAAACTGGAGCAATCATAATCATCTTCAACGGGGGAATCCCGTGAAGGTGATTCGGGAACCGTTGATTTAAGTATCAGGGATGAAAAACATGGGGATGTGTCTGCAGTGAAGACACACCCTCATCGTTTTATCACCATTCGCCGATGGTTCCTTCTACTTTGTCTAATGCGTGAGGCACTAATTCATAAGCCAATACATACTGGTCAGGGATTCCCGGACAGGTAATCCCGAATCTGCTACTGGACTGATATCCGAACCGGCTGTAATAATTGGGGTCACCCGTAAGGAAAACAGCTTGATAACCCATCTCGGCAGCCAGTCTCAACCCTTCTTTCATAAGAGCAGAGCCAACTCCCAGATCTCTATACTCTAATAGCACGGATAATGGAGCTACTAATAATGCTGTATATCGTTCGCCATTGCTTTGTAAAACCGGAGTTTGGGTCATCATTATATGACCGATCAGCTTTCCGTCCGTTTCGGCAACCAGCGAAAGCTCCGGAATGAAATTCTTCCCTTCCCGCAGTTTTACTGCGAAATCCTGTTCGTCTCCGTCCTTCACTTTTGCTGTTTCAAAAGCGGTTTTGATAAGTTGGTATACCTCGTCAAGGTCTTCCTTTGTTTCTTGTCTGATTTTAAAATTCTTCATGGAATAAAAGTGTTTCGACAAAGATATACTTTTCGGATGGTTAACTGAAAATATAAACGATAATTCCTGTAATCACCACATAAGCCAGTGCATACGGGATGGCAGCTTTCAGTATTTCCCCTTCCTTTCCCTGCTGGTTTCCGGCAGAAGTCGCAATGGCGATACTTTGCGGAGAAATAATCTTACCGCCTGTCGCACCTACCGTATTTGCTGCTGACAGCCAGTCCGGACTGACATGAATCTGTCCTGCCACACTTGCCTGTAACTTTCCGAAAAGGATGTTGGAGGAGGTATCACTTCCTGTAATAAATGTCCCCAGGCAGCCGATAACCGGAGCAAACAGCGGATACAAGCTTCCGGTAGCAGTAGCCAGTGCCGTAGCGATGACAGCAATCATTCCCGAAGTATCCATAATGGTGGATAACCCCACGAGACAGATCACGGTAATAAAGGTTTTCTTTAATTGCTTCACCGTATTCCAAAGAACGATAAACAGCTCTTTGACTTTGGCACCCTGTATCAACCCACCGATAAAAGTACCGAGGAAGAGTAGTACACCTGCATGAGTCAGCCACGAGATCGTATAGTTCACAGTGGAAGCATTGACCGGCAGACTGATTCTTGTAATCCAGTTATTCTCCAATGTACTTCTCAAACTCGGGAAAAGCGGACTGGTGAGGATGATCAGGAATAAAATCAGTAAATAGATGCTCCACGCATTCAGTATATCTTTGGCTTTCAGCGTACTTTTCCGAGCCTTTTCTTCTTTCGATGCGGTCAGTTTCCCATAGAGAACGATGACAATGATAGAAAGGATACTTCCGATAATGGCAGGTGATTCTGCCCCCATATATCTGGCAGCCAGATATTGTCCGACCAAAGAAACACCTCCGACCAGCAGGGCCAGAAATATATTCTTCGGGAGTGCTTTCAGTTTAGGATTGGTGAGGAAAAGCAAAACCAGCGGAATCAGAAATATGAGTACCGATAATTGCAATACAACGTTCGTACTGAGTTGTAGCACATCCAGGTTCGTTTCCTTTGCCAATACCAATACCGGAGTTCCGATAGCACCGAAAGCCGTAGCGACACTGTTGGCTATCAGACTGACAGTCGCCGAAAATATCGGCTTGAATCCCAGACTGATAAGAATAGCCGCCGGAATAGCAACCGCCGTTCCGAATCCTGCCATCGCTTCCAGTAATCCTCCGAATCCCCAAGTCAGCAGCAACACCTGAATGCTTTTATCCGTAGAGATGGAAGCGAACTGTTGCTTGATAATCTCCATCTTTTCCGTTTTCAGCAATACGTTATAACTGAAAATAGCCATCAGAATGATGATTAAAATAGGAGAGACCGCTTTCAGCGCTCCATATAAAAAGGAATAAAACAGATTGTCTACAGAAAAGGCGAAACCGAAAAGAGCGATCAGCATGGTTACAATCAACGAGATAATACTGCTCTTGTCGCCGGACATCTTGAAGAACGCCATCAATACGATTAATAGCAATACCGGAATAATAGCAAGGATTAGTGTCATAATTCTAAATTTTAAATAGTCAACTTCTGGTGAATACTTAATATAACAAAACAAAAGGTAGTTTTGATGGATATGTGACTCTAATTTTATCCAACTTCTTTTGGTGAATGTGTCAAAAATATATTTAGGCACGGATTTCACAGATTAACACGGTTTTAAGAGTTAAGTAACCCAAAACCGTGAAATCCGTGTAATCCGTGCCTGAAAAATCGTTTTAAGTGACTTCCGTCCCTTCTGTTACTTCTTGCTCATTTTCATATTCATGATCTGTTGCAACTGTTTCAAGTTTGCCTGAGCAGCTTCATTTCCTAATTTGGCAGCTTGTTCAAAGGCTGCTGTAGCACGTTGAATATCTCCGTTTAAGAAGTTATACACGCCTGTATTATTCAGAAATTCGGCAGTGGTATGATCCGCTTTTTCCATATATTTCAGTGCGGTATTGATATCCTTCTGTGACAGGGCGACAGCCGCTGCATTCAGATTGGCTACAGCATCCGTTGGATACATACGTACGGCAATATCAAATACATCTACAAAGTCCTTGCTGCCTTTCGGATAACTATTGGCTACCTGATACATCTCGTTCAGACTCAGATATTTCGGATTCTCACGGATGATGATACGTCCTTGTTCCACATCGAAGTTGACCACTGTGTAGTCGATCTTGCAGTTCACTTTACGCAGTCCCGGATAAATCTCTTTCAGCATAGTGCGATAAGGAGCGCCGCCGCCGACTTTCATGATTTCCTGTTTACGTTTCACGTCATTCGTTGTATTTTTGATGATATTCAGGAAGGTTTCCTTATCCTTCATCGAAGAGGATTCGAGAGCTTTCACCAGTCCGTCCCAGTTCTCTCCGCCGAAAGTCACTTTATACAGTTTGGCAGATGCCTTTTCGTTCTTGACCAGATAATCTTTCAGAGCTTCCGCACGTTTTTTAGAGAGTTGCTCGTTGAAAGCCAGCGGTCCTTCGGGAGAAGCGAATCCTTCGATGCTGATGCTTTGTACGGTCAGATTCTTGTCATTCTGGATTTTATCAAACATAGAATGAATATTCACCAGTTCGGAGTGATTGTTCATGAAGTCGGTAAGGATGACAGACTTGTTGACGGGGAAGTCCAGATGAGCTTCGTATTGCTCACTTCGGTTTTTCACCACTTCCACCGTAGGCTGGATGTAGGCTACGATAGGAGACATGGCACTCAGTCGTTTGGCTTCGGTAGATACGTCGTTCGTTATCAGTTCCTGCGCGTTCATTTCCTGATAGTTGCCGCATCCGCACAGGTTCTCTACAAGTTGCAGGGAAGCATTTGCCATCCACGGCTGATAAGGAATGACCTGCGTATAATTAAACGTTTCTCTTTTGTTATAAGGTACGATGATAGCCGTGGGTTCCTGCTTGCTGATCGCCAGTCCGCGTAGATAGGCTTTCTCGCGTCTTTTGCCGTTGACGATAATCTCCTGTAGCGGGACATTATGTTGTCCGTCCGTCAGCAGCGGGATCAGGCTGAGGCTGCGTGCCGAGCCGATGGTCAGGTTTGCCATGTCGACCGTCATGCCGATATAAAGCGAGTTTCCTTGTTGCCATAAGGATACATTCGAGAGCGTGAGCGCATCATTCAGAAATTTCTGTGCATGAGCCGGAAGTATGGTGGCTGCAAGAGCTATAAATAAATAGATAAGTTTTCTTTTCATCATTGTAAGTTTTAGAAAGTTCGATTATTTGATGACATAAATGAAGCTGAGGCCGATTTTGGTAGGGCCGAAATAGTTGCGGGTGTTGTGCCCGAGTTTTTCGCCTCCGTCACCGCGGGCATATTTATCATATTTCAGACGGGCGTAACCGACTCCGATGGTTGCTTCCATGCTCCAGCGTTTGCTGATGATCCACTGGTATCCGTAAGAGATGCCGGCTCCGTACAGACTGCCGTCATAGCGGTCGTGCCCCATTCCGAATATATTCAGGTTGCTGACATTCATTTCTCCGTAGTGTCCGTGCAGACCGAAGAAACTTCCGTTGAAACGTTCGCAGAGCCAGTAGCGCAATTCCGGTTGTACGAGCCAGTGCTTGATTTGGCGGTCGTCGCCAAACTTCCACGGATTGTAGTTGCCGGATACATCGAGGGTGATTTTCTTTGCCAGTCCGACTTCGAATCCCAGGTTGGGAGTGCTCGTAGCCCAGTAGAGGGCATTGGTCTTGATGGCGAATTTGGGTAGATAGGTTTCATTCCGTTGTACTTGCGCATACGCGCTTGTACCCAATACGAGCAGGAAACCGGCTGCTAATAAAAGTTTAATTGTTCTCATTTTTGTTAGGGTCTAGGTTTTATTAAAATGATATGCGATAAACACATGATTGTGTGACTTTGTTGTGTAAACCCGTAGAAAAGATTCCTTGCCCGTATCCGCCATAAAGATGTTTAAGGGCATAAATGCTAACAAATTCGGCAAATGATACGTTTACTATATAAAAATACCTTTGTGTAATCAATATGACAACTAATTAATTTATTACTGACTATTTTTACACATAACATTAATACAAACAGCCTATGAAAGAGCTTATCAAGAATCTGGAAGAACTGAACAGGAAAACAGAAAAAGGTGGCGGGGATGCCCGTATTGAGAAACAGCACTCTGTGGGCAAGCTGACCGCCCGTGAACGCATTGACTTACTTCTGGAAAAGGGGTCGTTTATCGAACTTGATAAACTGGTGACCCACCGATGTACCGACTTCGGTATGGAAAAACAGAAATTCTCCGGTGACGGGGTAGTGACTGGTTACGGAATGATCGGCAAACGGCTGGTCTATGTTTTTGCACAGGACTTCACCGTATTCGGAGGGGCTCTTTCGGAGACACACGCCAAGAAGATTTGCAAAGTGATGGACATGGCGATGCAGATGGGAGCACCTATTATCGGACTCAACGATTCCGGTGGTGCGCGCATTCAGGAAGGCGTCCGTTCTTTGGCAGGATATGCAGAGATTTTCCTTCGCAATTCCATGGCTTCGGGAGTCATTCCGCAGATCAGTGCCATCATGGGCCCGTGTGCCGGTGGTGCCGTTTATTCTCCTGCACTGACCGATTTTATTCTGATGGTCAAGAACTCCGGCTATATGTTTATCACCGGACCGGACGTAGTCAAGAGTGTGACACAGGAAGAAGTAAGCAAAGAAGATCTGGGTGGAGTGGGCATCCATATGACAAAGTCCGGCGTGGCGCATCTGTCGGCCGAAAATGATATTGAATGTATCAATTACATCCGCGAACTTATTTCTTATCTGCCGGGCAACAATATGGAAGAGCCTCCTTTCGTTGTCACCAACGACTCGCCGACCCGCCTGACACCCGAACTGTCCGACTTGGTGCCTACCAATCCGAATCAACCTTATAATATAAAGGAGATGATAGAAGCGGTGGCCGACGATAATAACTTCTTTGAACTTCAGGCAGAATTTGCCGCGAACATCGTCACCGGATATATCCGTCTGAACGGAAAGACGATTGGGGTGGTAGCCAATCAGCCGCTGGTGCTGGCAGGAACACTGGACATCAATGCTTCTATAAAGGCTGCCCGCTTCGTCCGCTTCTGCGATGCTTTCAATATACCTCTGCTGACTTTGGTCGATGTTCCGGGATTCCTTCCGGGAGTAGATCAGGAATATGGCGGAATCATCCGTAACGGCGCGAAGCTGCTTTATGCTTACTGCGAAGCTACTGTGCCGAAAGTGACCGTTATCACCCGTAAGGCTTATGGAGGCGCTTATGATGTGATGAGTTCCAAGCATATCCGTGGCGATGTCAATCTGGCTTTCCCCACTGCCGAAATCGCTGTGATGGGACCGGACGGGGCAGTAAATATCCTGTTCAAGAAAGAGATCGAAAAGTCACAGACTCCCGAAGAAAGGCGAAAGGAACTTCAGAGCGATTATCGTGAAAAGTTTGCCAATCCTTACCGCGCAGCGGAATTGGGCTATGTGGATGAAGTGATCGATCCGGCCGTTACCCGTCTGCGCCTGATACGCAGTTTCGAAATGCTGGCCAACAAACGTCAGTCCAATCCGCCTAAGAAACACTCGAACATTCCACTTTAATAAATGGAAAGTTGAAAGTTGAAAATGGAGAGTGATCAATTAAAAGAAACAGATTATGATAAAGAAAATATTAGTTGCTAATCGTGGAGAGATAGCCATGCGCATCTTCCGTACTTGCCGGGTGATGAATATTTCGACGGTGGCTGTTTACACGCATGTAGACAGGGGAGCTTTGCATGTTCGCTATGCGGAGGAGGCTTATTGCATCTCCAGTTCGCCGGAGGATACTTCTTATTTGAAGCCGGAGTTGATACTGGCCATTGCCAAAAAGACCGGAGCCGCCATTCATCCGGGATATGGGTTCTTGTCGGAGAATGCCGACTTTGCCCGTCGTTGCGAAGAAGAAGGAGTGATCTTTATCGGTCCCGGTGCCGATATTATAGCTAAGATGGGGATCAAGACTGAGGCACGCAAAATCATGCGTGAAGCGGGGCTGCCCATCGTTCCCGGAACGGAAACTCCCGTGCAGGGGATCGAAGAAGTGAAGAAGGTTGCTAAGGAAGTAGGTTATCCTATTATGTTAAAAGCGCTTGCCGGAGGAGGCGGAAAGGGGATGCGTCTGGTCCGTTCCGAAGAAGAAGCGGAGACGGCTCTTCGTCTGTCTCAGTCCGAGGCGGGTACTTCTTTCGGTAATGATGCGGTCTATATAGAGAAATATATCGAGAATCCGCACCATATCGAGGTGCAGATTATGGGAGATAAATATGGCAATGTGGTTCATCTGGGCGAGCGTGAATGTTCCATTCAGCGACGTAATCAGAAGGTGATCGAGGAGTCTCCGTCACCGTTTGTGAAAGACGAAACCCGTAAGAAGATGCTGAAAGTAGCCGTAGAGGCTTGCAAGCGGATCGGTTATTACAGTGCCGGCACGCTGGAGTTCATGATGGATAAAGACCAGAACTTCTATTTCCTTGAAATGAATACCCGTTTGCAGGTAGAGCATCCGGTGACGGAGGAATGTACCGGTGTCGATCTGGTGCGTGACATGATCACGGTGGCTGCGGGCAATCCGTTGCCGTATAAGCAGGAAGATATAAAATTCAGCGGAGCTGCCATCGAATGCCGTATCTATGCCGAAGATCCGGAGAATAACTTTATGCCATCTCCCGGAGTGATAACCGTTCGTGAAGCTCCCGAAGGCCGTAATCTCCGTCTGGACAGTGCCGCCTATGCCGGATTCGAGGTTTCCCTGCACTATGACCCGATGATTGCCAAGCTCTGCTGCTGGGGGCGTACCCGCGAATCCGCCATCTCCAACATGGCACGTGCCTTGCGTGAGTATAAGATTCTGGGCATCAAGACGACGATTCCTTTCCATCAGCGTGTGTTGAAGAATGCCGCTTTCCTCGAAGGAAAATATGATACGACTTTCATCGACACCCGTTTTGACAAGGAAGACTTGAAGCGTCGGCAGAATACCGACCCGACTGTTGCCGTGATCGCTGCCGCCGTCAGGCATTACGAGAGGGAAAAAGAAGCTGCATCCCGTGCCACCACACTCCCTGTAGTGGGCGAATCTCTCTGGAAGTATTATGGCAAGTTGCAGATGACTGCCAATAATTATTGAATAAGTGGAGAGTTGAAAATTGAAAGTTAAGTTGGTCATTTATTAAAATTAGAAAGATATGGGTACATCGTTAGCGACTTATTATGCCAAGCTTCTGGATATGCCGGACAGTGAATATAAGGTAGAGATTCTGGAAGACGGACCGATCAAGAAGATAGCGGTCAACGGTAAAATATATGAGGTCGATTACAATATGGGAGGCGACTCCATTCATTCGATCATCATCGATCATCACTCGCATGGAGTGCAGATTTCCCCTTCTTCCAATAATTCTTATACCATCATGAATAAGGGTGAGCTTTATCAGATAGAGCTACAGGGAGAGATGGAAAAGATACATAATGCCCGTGCCGGTACGGAAGCCGTAGGACGTCAGGTGGTACAGGCGCCGATGCCGGGGGTGATCCTGAAAATATACGTGAAGAAGGGAGACGAAGTCAAGCGTGGAGACCCGCTTTGCGTATTGGTGGCCATGAAAATGGAAAACGAGATTCGTTCTGTTACCGACGGAGTGGTGAAAGAAGTCTTTGTCGAAGGCGGTATGAAGGTCGGTTTGAACGACCGGATTATGGTGATTGAATGATTCTTGAAAAAATAAAGGTGTTTTACGTACTTATCTCAAAAGTTTTCTTTACTTTTGGCAGATAAGTACGTATTTATATCCGGATGTCTTATGAACAACGAACAAACAAAAGAAGCACTGAAAGAGGAATTGGAGTTGCTTAGAAAAGAAAATGAGCAACTGAAGCGACAACTTCGATCTCTGGAACAGAATGAACAACCTGAAGAAAGCTCCACCAGCTTTCAGGAAAGGTATGCCGTTAAAATATTAAATTCCTTACCGGACATGCTGACGGTGTTCAACCACAACGAAGTGGGGATTGAAGTCGTATCCAATGAAGAAACTAATCATGTCGGGATATCCAACAAAGATTTTGAAGGAATGCACATGCGCCAGATGGTGCCTCCCGAAGCCTATCAGAACATCCACGCCAATATGCAGAAAGTGATCGCCACGCGGACTGTCTCGGCGGCGCATCACGACATGGATTTCAACGGCTCCCACCATTACTACGAGAACCGGATTTTTCCGTTGGATGAAGAATACGTTCTGATCATGTGTCGTGACATCACGGAGAGAGTGGCCACCCAGCAACAGCTGGAGATATTCAAAAGCGTACTCGACAAAGTCAGTGACAGCATTCTTGCCGTTTCCAGTGACGGAACGCTGGTATATGCCAACAAGCAATTTATGGAAGAGTACGGTGTCACCCAGCAGATGGGTACCCAGAAAATATACGACCTGCCCGTCTCTATGCGCACACCGGAGTTATGGGAAGCCAAACTGAAAGATATACGCGATAATGGCGGCAGCTTTTCATACCGTGCAGCGTATGTGCGCAAAGGCGAGGAGAAAAACAGAGTACACCAAGTCTCTACCTACCTCACACAGGAAGATGATACGGAGCTTATCTGGTTTTTTACGCAGGACATTACCGATGTGATCAAGAAGCGGGATGAACTTCGTGAATTGAATCTCCTGCTGGACGGCATTCTGAATAATGTCCCCGTCTATCTGTATGTGAAAGATCCCGAAGACGATTTCAGATATCTGTATTGGAACAAGGCATTTGCCGAACATTCCAAGATTCCCGCCTCCCGGGCAATCGGCCGCACGGACTTTGAGATCTTTCCGGAGCGTGCGGATGCCGAAAGGTTCCGCAGGGATGATCTGGAATTGATCCGGACGCATGAACGGATCGATATGCAGGAGACCTACGTGGCGGCCACCGGTGAGACCCGTATTGTGCAGACACTGAAAGCGCTTGTCCCGATGGAAGGGCGTGAACCGCTTCTGATCGGCATCTCCTGGGATATCACTAACTTTCAGAATATCGAACAGGAACTGATTAAGGCACGCATCAAGGCAGAGCAATCCGACAGATTAAAAACCGCCTTCCTTGCCAATATGAGCCATGAAATCCGGACACCGCTGAATGCGATTGTCGGTTTCTCCAATCTGTTGCCTTCTGCCGAAACCCTTGAAGAAGAAAAACTCTATTCGAGCATTATCAATCAGAACTCAGAGATTCTGTTGCAGTTGATTAATGACATCTTGGACTTGTCAAAGATAGAAGCCGGTACATTGGAATACGTCAGACAGCCGATGAACCTGGGTGAAGTATGCCGGAATATCTATCAGATTCATAAGGATCGTGTGCAGGAAGGAGTGACCCTTATCTTGGACAATGAAGACGATGACCTGATTATTGAAGAAGACCGGAACCGCATTGCGCAGGTTATCACCAACTTCCTCACCAATGCTGCAAAATTCACGCTTTCCGGTGAAATCCGCTTTGGCTTTAAAGTTGATAATCAATGTATCCGTTTTTATGTGAAGGATACAGGCATCGGAATAGCTCCCCACAAGGTGGGACATATTTTCGACCGTTTTGTCAAGTTGAACTCGTTTGCGCAGGGGACAGGTCTCGGACTTGCCATCTGCCGGATGATCATAGAGAAGATAGGAGGGGAGATCGGAGCCACTTCGGAAGTAGGCAAAGGATCGACTTTCTTCTTTACGATACCTTATAAAGAACGCTCGGATGACCGTATTGCATTTTCCGAGGCTTCGGAAACGAAATACATCAGCCACACCATCAAGAGGATGCAGAAGATCAAGAAGATTCTGGTGGCTGAAGATGTGGACAGCAACTTTGTACTGATCAAGAATATGATCGGCAAAGATTACACCCTGCTATGGGCGAAAGATGGCTTTGAGGCGGTGGAAATGTATAAACAGTTCCAGCCGGATTTGATTCTGATGGATATCAAGATGCCTCGTATGGGTGGACTGGAGGCTACCCGCATCATTCGTTCCTATTCGAAGGAGATTCCTGTCATTGCCTTGACCGCCTATGCTTTCGAAGCGGACAAGGAGCAGGCTTTGGAAGCCGGCTGCAATGACTTTGTCACGAAGCCGGTTTCAAAAGCAGCATTGGAAGAGGCGTTGGGGAAGTGTTCGGGGTAGTAACTACAAACGATGATATTATACTCACTTTCCTATCTCGGGAACTAATAAGAACTTTGTTTCCGGAAAGTACTTTTCGAGCCATGTCCGTATAAACTCCATCGTATCATCCTGAATCGTTTTATCCTCTACCGTTGGATAGAGATTATAAAGTACTGTATCCAGAACAATGCCCCGTTTCTGTATGGCTTCAAGACTCAGGAGAGTATGATTGATGCTGCCCAGCTTTCCGGAAGTCACGAAGATAAGCGGATATTTCTCCTGTGCGATATAGTCAATCGTCAGGAGCTCCGTAGTCAGAGGAACCATCAGACCGCCCGCGCCTTCAAGCAGAACACAGTCATACCGTTCGCTTAATACTTCGGTGGCATGCTTGATCTTGTCGAAATCGATGGGACGATGATCCAGTCGAGAAGCCAGATGGGGGGAGGCGGGATAAGAAAAGATCTCCGGCATGGTCAGACCTTCCTGATCTTCCCGGGTGAAAGGGATTTCCATAATGCGCCGATGCAGGTCTATATCTTCGGAATGCCCCACATTTCCTGTCTGGATAAACTTCTGCGTAATGGTTCTTTTGCCGTTTTTATTCCATTCGCGTGCCAGGTAGCCGGTCGCGTAACTTTTGCCGGCATCGGTATCGATACCGCTTACAAAATACACATTCTGTTTCATACTTTTTTCTTTTTTGCTATGATATAAATAGGGTGATATGTCAGGGATACTGAAGTGCCCTGTGTAAATTCTTGTGTGTAACGTTCGCAAAAATGCTGCAAATCACGACGGCTCCAAGTCTGTTTCTCATGCTTCGGGTAGAGGGATGATTGCGCTGACAAACCATTCACCCCCGTCTGCTTCAGATGATACAGCACTTTCATCGGATCTTCGAAAGAAAGGGGGATCAGTTCTTCTTCTGAGTACAGTATATCAAAGTGGAACGACAAGGCTGCTTCAAGCTCTTCCTTTGAACGATAGGGTAGTCCCTTTCCGGTAAGCTCACGTATCTCCTTCATATTCTTTTTCCCAAAAGTACTGAAAGCAAAGTATCCCTGACTGTGAAGCAATGTATTACACCTTTTGAAGAACTCCTCCGGCGACTCGAACCATTGCAAAGCGGAACAGGAAGTAATCAACGTACTTTTATCCGGAAAAGGAATCGTCTCCGCATCTCCGGGAAGAAAAGAGACTTGTTTCTCTCTTAATAAATCTTCGCAGCAATACCTCATCTCCGGACATAAGTCATTCAGAAGCAACTCTTCCGGACGAAGGGTGCGGAGCAACATTCGGGAGTAAATGCCCGTCCCGCATCCGAACTCGATCACTTTCGGACAGGGAGAGGGAATATGTTTCTGAAGCAGGCGGATCATTTTATCTGCTATCTGCCGTTGTACATTTGCCTCACGGGGATAGGTGGAGATGGCTTTTGAGAAACGTTCTGCAATAATTGTCTTATTCATTGATTAATGATTATTTAATATTCATGATTACCTCATTAAAAAGCTCCTGCTGATAATGGGCAGCTTCGACGTGCAGGAGGGAGTCTGCCTTATTTCTCCATGCCTGCTCTTGATGGTCCGGAAGGAAAATCCGGTCGTTATCTCCGATGATGGCTGTCTGCCAGACAAACTCCGAAGGGAGGGATGACAGGTATTGCTGCTGGATGGCGGCAAGCTCTTCTTTCAGTTCTTCAACCGGACGTTTGGGAGCCATTGTCTGAAAAACCTTGTAATCAGCAGCGGAACCACACATCCTTCGCTGAAATTTCAGTAGGGTTTGTTCGTTCAGTCCTTGCAGGGTGCCTTCAAAAACGGATGGCGTGATTCCTTCCGTTTCGTGTATCGGATAAAGTGTTCCGTTGATGGCGGTACTTTGGGAAACAGGCAGGGAGGGATATTGCTTCATTACCTGCGAAGCCGCCCAGACTCCCATCGACCATGCGATCAGCGTAATCTTGGAATATGCCTGTATCAAAGTCGTATCGAACTCCAACGAACGATAATCGTAACAAATCATCCAGTCACATTCCACCGGATGGATATGTCGGAAGGGCGTTTCGTCCATTCCCCATCCTGCGAAGAATAGTAGAAGGTGCTTTCCATTGTTCCTGATAATAAAAGTCTGTTTCATCCGTTAATGATTTCTATAAGTGTATCGATTTCTTTTTCTGTGATGTCCGCTGTCAATGAGAAGCGGATACGGGAAGTCCCTTCGGGTACTGTAGGCGGGCGTACCGGCAGGGCATAGAATCCCTTGCGTTGCAATTCTTCGGCCTTCCTGATGGTATCTTCGCTTGCTCCGACCACCATCGGCACGATGTGGCTGACGGAAGGACAGTTGTATCCCTTCTCGGTTAGTGCTTCTTTCAGTTTCCGGCTGATTTGCAGCAGATGCTCCCTTTTGCTCCGGAAATCGGCGAAGTGTTTCAGTACCCATGCGGTCCACTGGATATTGACAGGAGGAAGGGCTGTCGTGAAGATAAAGGTACGCATCTTATTGATCAGATATTCCCGGATGGTCTGCCGGCAGACGATATATGCGCCAGCGGATGCTGCCGCCTTCCCGAAAGTTCCTACCAGAAAGTCGATGTCGTTGATGCAGTTTTGTTCTTCGGCACATCCTAAGCCTTTCTCGCCCCGTGCTCCGAAAGCGTGGGCTTCGTCTACATAGAGAAGAAGGTTGGAGTAATCGTATTTCAATCGTACCAGCGCTTGCAGGTCGGCTTCGTCTCCGTCCATGCTGAAGATACTCTCGGTAACGATGATCATCTTCTCATACATACCGTGGTTTTCTTCAAGAAGACGCCGGAGCTGGGCTAAGTCATTGTGCCGGTACCGGATACATTTGGCAGATGATAATCTGATTCCGTCTATCAGGCTGGCATGTACGAGTTTGTCCGCAAGGATCAATGTACGGGTATCACTGACGGCAGGAAGTATCCCTGTGTTGGCGTGGTATCCGCTATTGAACAGAAGGGCGCTTTCTGCTCCGAACATAGTGGCCAGTTGCTGTTCCAGTTCCTGATAGGCAGTGAAGTTGCCTGTCAGCAGGCGGGAGGAAGAGGAAGTGGGCAGAAAGGTTTCCGGAGTGATGGTCTTTAAGAACGCTTCTCTTAAAGACACCTCATTGGCTAACCCCAGATAATCATTGGATGATAAGTTCAGCATCCGTCGTCCGTCTACTGTCACGTCTCTTCCGTCATGAATCAACTGTGGGAGGGAACGGTAATTCTTCTTCTCTTTTAAAGTCAGAAGTTCTTGATTGATAGAGTCTAAAATCATAATCTATTCATTTTTTGAGAAGATAGTTGAGTTACATCTCTCTGACTATTTTAAGTACTCCAGAAGTCAGTTTGCTTAACTGCTCCGGAGAGATGATGAACGGGGGCATCAGGTAGACCAGTTTTCCGAACGGACGTACCCAGATACCTTCTTCTACGAAGCGGCGTTGCATATATGCCATGCTCACCGAACGTTCTGTCTGGATGACTCCTATGGCTCCTAATATCCGTACATCCGCTACTTGCGGAAACTTGCGGGCGGGAGCCAGTTCTTCTTTTAACTGAGCTTCGATTCGTTTCACATTCTCTGCCCAGCCGGAGTCGAGCAGCAACCGGACAGAAGCACACGCCACCGCACACGCGAGCGGATTCCCCATAAAGGTAGGACCGTGCATAAAAGCCTTTGGGGCATGATTGGAGATGGTATCTGCTATCTGATTGCTTGCCAATACGGCAGACAGTGTCATGTATCCTCCGGTCAGCGCCTTTCCGATGCACATGATGTCCGGTTCCACTCCGGCGTGTTCCCAGGCAAAGAGTTTGCCGGTGCGTCCGAATCCTGTGGCTATTTCGTCAAAGATCAGGAGGATATCGTGTTCTTTGCAGAGTTTTTCCGCTTCACGCAGATACTGCGGGTGATAAAACCACATACCGCCTGCTCCCTGAACAATGGGTTCGAGGATGAGCGCCGCCAGTTCTTTAGAGTGTTTCTCTATCGTTTCCCGCAGGGGGATGATGTCGTCCGGATTCCATTCTCCGTCAAATCGCGAAGAGGGGGCCGGAACGAAATATCGGACAGGAAGCGATGAACCGAAAAGACTGTGCATCCCGGTAACGGGATCGCATACGGACATGGCATTCCAAGTGTCACCGTGATAACCGGAACGGATGGTTACGAAATTGTTTTTGTCGGGTTTTCCGGCTGCATACCAATATTGCACGGCCATCTTCAAGGCAACTTCTACCGCCACCGAACCGGAATCCGCATAAAATATCTTCTGCATGGAAGGGGGGACCAAAGGCAACAGCAGTTTTCCTAACTCGATGGCTGGATCATGAGTCAGTCCTCCGAACATGACATGGGACATCTTGTCTAACTGGTCTTTTGCCGCCTGATTCAATACCGGATGATTGTATCCGTGCACAGCACACCACCAGGACGACATTCCCTCGATGAGAGTCCGCCCGTCTTCGAGTGTGATCGTTGCTCCGTCCGCCCGCTTTACTTTGTAGACAGGCAATGGATCGGTAGTAGAAGTATAAGGATGCCACAAATGCTCGCGGTCAAACTGGGAGTCGGCGAAGTGGTAACCTTCTTCCAGAATCATCTTCTTGTCGTCGGAAACCTTGGAACCTAGTGTGGTCAGCAAATCGCCCACGATGGCGGAATTGATGCCGACAAACAAGGCTTTGCGCATGGCTTCGGGAGTGAGCTGCGAACGTCCTCCGGCGAAACGCAGGAAAGCGGTAGGATTGATGAAGCGGAACAGGGCGACGGTTCGCAGGATTTCTTCTTCGCTCAATGCCTTTTCATTTTCCAGTGGAGTTCCGGGGATCGGACTTAGCAGGTTGATGGGGATAGACTGTACATTCAATTCCGCCAAGGTGAAAGCAAATTCAATGCGTTGTTCCATTGTTTCTCCCATGCCGATGATGCCACCGCAACAGATATCCATTCCTACCCGGCGGGCGGCGTCGAGAGTGGCCAGCTTCTGCTCTTGTGTATGTGTGGAGCAGAGTGTGGGGAAATAGGAAGGAGCTGTTTCGAGGTTGCAGTGATAGCGGGTGATTCCGGCTGTGTGCAGGGCGCGGAGTTCTTCTTCGTTGAGTAATCCAAGGGATGCACAAAGTTGGATGGACGAATGTTTCCGCATAAGGCGGGCCGCATCGCAAAGTTGACTGATCTGTTTGGGAGAAGGTTTTCGTCCGCTGGTGACAAGGGAGAAACGGTTGACGTCTTGACTTTCGTTGTATTTTGCCTGTCGGAGACATTCTTCAGCGGGCAGGAGATCGTAAATCTCGGCTTGAGTCTTGTAGTGAGAGGATTGTGCGCACCATTTGCAGTTCTCCGGACACCGGCCGGACTTGGCGTTGATGATGGAACACATATCGAACTCGTGCGAAGCACAGGTGACGGTAATCTCATGCGCGGCGGCATAAAGCGCCTCGCTGTCGGCCATGTTGGCCAGCCAAGTGGCTTGGGCGGACGATATGTCGAAGCCTGCCAGTACTTGGTCTTTGATTTCTTGAAGTGTCATAAATGTATGATATGGGATAGTAACTTTTGCATTCTGCTTGCGAAGAGCCACATCTACCACATTGGTATGCAGATGACCGATCTGAAATTCACGTCCCATACTCGCAAAAGCGGCATAGTTCTTCCTGCCCCAGTAGCGGAAGCGGGAAAGAAGGGAACGGGTGGTCTGTATGTGGCGCTGTTTCTTCATCAGGTTCTTGTTTTTGAAGTTAAGAACGGGGCAAATGTACAAAGATTCTTTGGATAAGCAAGCGATACAATAATATACTGCAAATATATACTCTTACCTTGTATCGTTTATACACACCCTTTATCTTGTATTCTTTCTTCTATATTCCTTGCGTAAATTGAAATTGAATCCGACGTATATCTGAAGTGTTCCGAACCCGTTGTCCAGTGAAAAATTATTCCGGTGGTAATTATAGTTCTTTCCGACAAATGAAGTGCCGACGAAATATTTTCCGTTATTGTAGACAACTCCCGCACGGATCAGAAAATCCAGGTTAAAATTGCCGTACCATGTCTTCCCTTCATGGGTTTCTGCATCTACATCGGAGGCTTTGTAGGCTATGGCGGGAGTGAGAGACAGGCATGCCAGACAGTTGCGGGCAAATACCCAGTTATAGGCATAACCGAAACTGATATTGGCATTGGTGTATTTGATGTTGTTGACTTTCATGGCAGGATTCATCGCTTCCAGTATGAAATCCGGAAGTTCCGCATAGTCGAATTCAAGATTATGTTTTGAAATGGAAAAGCCTGCGATAAACGAACCTGCATTCCTGCGCTGATTGGTTGACTGGCTGAAAGCGGCAGGGTAGGAGAATTTGCGGTTGTTGAAGATATAGTATAGGTTCAGTCCCTTGATATCTACTTTTATCCCATTGAACTTTTCGGAGTAATTGGCGGGGACATCTTCCGGAAAACCGTTGATCTTATGAATCTTGTAGTTGTTACCCGTGCGACGGTAGAAGATGTCCACTCCCAGCTTGGAACTGTATAGACTTAAATCGAACTCTGTTCCCTTGTTCCTTCGGTTGGTCTTCCGGTAAATGTCGTCCACGTCTACAGACCATCCCAGGAAGATCCATCGCCAGCCGAAGTACAATCCTATCTTGTTATGCGGATTGGGAGAGAAACTCAGCTTCTGCGGTTGGGGCAGATTGCTGGTAACGGAATAATATTCAAAGTTGCTGAAATGGGTGGTCATCAATGCGTAATTATACCGGTTGGGACTGATGTAAAGGGTGTCGAAGTCACTGAAATTCATGAACTTCCTGATCGCTCTCTTAAAAGCGCTTGGTTTGGCCGGTATCACAGAATCAGTTTGCAGACTATCGCTCATAAGGGTATCTCTCCTTTCAGCTTGGGCCTGTAAGGAGAGTGACAGAAACAGAAAAAGAGATAGAACAATTTGCTTCATCCTGTGATTTTTCGTTGCTATGATTGATGCTGTTCGTTTCACGAATGTACTACCTTTCGTTGATTTATACTAATAATCGTCTAAAAAAATGTTTCGTTTCCTAAACAAATGAGATATGTATTCTGTTAGTTAGAACAAGCAAATAAATCCTAAGCCACAAAATTATGAGAATCTATTTACGTTTATTGGTGGCGTTTCTATTGCTTTCTGCCGGCAATGTAGTGTATGCAGAAGCACAACAAGAGAAACGCGTAACGGGTACTGTGACTTCTGAAGGAGAGCCTTTACCCGGTGTTTCCGTACAAGTGAAAGGGGCCTCCTCCGGCACCATTACCGATATCGATGGAAACTATTCAATTGAAGCCCCTGCCAATGGGACTATCGTTTTCCGCTTTGTAGGATTGCGGACAGTGGAACAAGCGGTGAACAACCGGAATGTGATCAATGTCACCATGGAATCGGAGAGCAAAGAACTGGAAGAAGTGATGGTTGTAGCTTATGCTACCGCCAAAAAATATAGTTTTACCGGAGCTGCCTCGACAATGAAGGCGGGAGAGATCGAGAAGTTACAGACTTCCAGCGTATCCCGTGTACTTGAAGGTACGGTATCCGGTGTGCAAGCCAGTGCTTCCAGCGGTCAGCCCGGTACGGATGCCGAAATCCGTATTCGTGGTATCGGTTCGATCAATGCTTCCAGTGCCCCGTTGTATGTGGTAGATGGCGTACCTTTTGATGGCAGCGTCAACTCGATCAATCCTGATGACATCGCTTCCATGACTGTGCTGAAAGATGCTGCATCTGCAGCTCTGTACGGTTCGCGTGGTGCGAACGGTGTGATTATCATTACCACAAAGCAGGGACAGCAGGACTCGAAAGCTACTGTCAAGGTGAAAGCTACACTGGGTGGTTCCAGTCGTGCGGTACGTGATTATGACCGCGTCAATACCAATCAGTATTTCGAACTTTACTGGGAAGCGCTTCGCAACCAGTATGCCAAGAGCTCCGATTATACCCCTGCCACCGCAGCTGCTCAGGCTTCCAAAGACTTGGTTACAAAATTGATGGGAGGCGGTCCGAATCCTTACGGTACACAATATCCGCAACCTGTGGGGACAGACGGAAAGCTGGCAGCAGGTGCTCGTCCGTTATGGAACTCCGACTGGAGTGACGCGATGGAGCAGCAAGCGCTTCGTACCGAACTGAATCTGAGTGTTTCCGGTGGTGGAAAGGCTAATCAATACTTCTTTTCTGCCGGCTACCTGAACGATAAAGGTATTGCACTCGAATCCGGCTACCAACGTTTCAACCTTCGTTCGAACGTGACCAGTGAAATGACTTCCTGGCTGAAAGGAAGCATCAACCTGAGTTTTGCCCATTCCATGCAGAATTATCCGGTTTCTTCGGATTCCAAAACAAGCAACGTGATTACTGCAGGACGTACTATGCCCGGATTTTATCCTATTTATGAAATGAATACGGACGGCAGCTACAAGCTGGATGATAATGGGGATCGTATCTATGATTTCGGTTCATACCGTCCTTCCGGTTCTATGGCTAACTGGAACTTGCCGGCTACCTTGCCTTTGGATAAATCGGAACGGATGAAAGATGAATTTTCCGGTCGTACTTATCTCGAAGCTACGATCATCGAAGGGCTGAAATTCAAGACAAGTTTCAACTTCGACCTGATCAACTATAATACGTTGGATTATACGAATCCGAAAATCGGTCCGGCTCTGGAAAACGGAGGTGGTTCCAGCCGCTTGAACTCACGTACTTTTTCATGGACATGGAACAATATCGCGTCGTATGATAAAACCATCGGTGATCATCACTTTAATGTGCTTGCCGGAATGGAAGCCTATTCGTACCGCTATGATGAACTGACTGCTTCACGTACGAAGATGGCACAGCCTGATATGCCCGAACTGGTAGTCGGCTCACAGTTGACAGGCGGTTCCGGTTATCGTATCGATTATGCTTTGGTGGGATATCTAACCCAGGCGCTTTATGACTATCAGAATAAATACTTTTTCTCCGCTTCCTTTCGTCGTGACGGTTCTTCCCGTTTTGCACCGGAGACTCGCTGGGGTAACTTCTGGTCTTTGGGAACTTCATGGCGTATCGACCGTGAAAGTTTTATGGCTTCCACTACCAACTGGCTTTCTGCTCTGACATTAAAGATGAGCTACGGTGCGCAGGGAAATGATAATCTGGGTACTTATTATGCAAGCAAGGGACTTTATACCATCGTTTCCAATCTCGGAGAGAATGCCTTGGTTTCCGACCGTATGGCTACCCCGAACCTGAAGTGGGAGACGAACCTGAACTTTAACGTCGGCGTTGATTTCTCACTGTTTAACAACCGTTTTTCCGGTTCGTTCGACTTCTTTACGCGTCGTTCCAAAGATTTGCTTTATTCCCGTCCGATCGCTCCTTCCTTAGGATATGGTTCTATTGATGAAAATGTAGGCGCATTGAAGAATACAGGTATTGAGATGGTGCTGAACGGAACCATTATCAATCAGAATGGATGGGTATGGAAACTCGGAATGAACCTGACACATTATAAGAATAAGGTAACGGAACTTCCGCTGAAGGATATGCCGCAAAGTGGCGTGAATAAATTGCAGGTAGGGCGGTCAGTCTATGACTTCTATATGAAAGAATGGGCGGGAGTAGACCCTGACAACGGTAATCCACTGTGGTATATGGATGAGAAAGATGCCAATGATAATTTGACCGGAAAACGTGTCACAACAAGCGATTATGCTTCGGCAAGTTATTATTACGTCAATAAATCTTCCCTCCCGAAAGTTTATGGCGGTTTTAATACATCGCTTTCATGGAAAGGGTTCGATCTGTCCGCCATCTTTGCTTATAGTATCGGAGGATATATCTACAATCGTGATATTACCATGATTTTGCACAACGGAAGTTTGGAAGGCCGTGACTGGTCTACGGAAATATTGAAGAGATGGACACCGGAAAACCGTTATACAGACGTGCCGGCTTTGAGCACTACTTCCAATAACTGGAACTCAGCTTCCACCCGTTTCTTGCAGAACAACTCATATATGAGACTGAAAAACCTGACGCTCTCTTACGATCTGCCGAAACAGTGGATCAGCAAACTGGCATTGAGCAGTGTCCAGGTGTTTGTGCAGGGAGATAACCTGTTTACTATTCACCGGAATCAGGGACTTGACCCTGAACAGGGAATCACGGGTATCACTTATTACCGTTATCCGGCTATGCGAACTATTTCCGGAGGTATCAATCTATCTTTCTAAAATTACACGATATATGAAAAAGATAAAAATTCAATCTATACTTACTGCTGTTGCCGGACTGTTTCTGGCGACAAGTTGTAGCAGTAGCTTTCTGGATACGGAACCGACGGATGCGGTAAGCTCCGATCAGGTAGCAGTAGCCGGAAATGCAGAACGCCTCTTCAACGGAGCTTGGTATAACCTGTTTGAATACGGAACGACGTATGCCAATATTGGTTATCGGGCACTTCAATGTCAGGATGATATGATGGCGAGCGATGTTGTTTCCCGTCCGAAATATGGGTTCAATTCTTCCTATCAGTTCAATGACGTGGCGATTCCTTCCGATGGAAGAACTTCGTTTGCCTGGTATCTGATCTATAAGACAATTGATAACTGCAACACTGCCATTTCGATTAAAGGTGACTCCGAGGAACTTCGGCAGGCACAGGGACAGGCATTGGCTTTGCGTGCCTTTTGCTATCTGCATTTGGTACAGCATTATCAGTTTACATATTTGAAAGATAAAGA
This sequence comes from Bacteroides sp. B1-V-101, assembly GCF_023656585.1. Classification (NCBI taxonomy): domain Bacteria; kingdom Pseudomonadati; phylum Bacteroidota; class Bacteroidia; order Bacteroidales; family Bacteroidaceae; genus Bacteroides; species Bacteroides sp. B1-V-101. The sequence goes on from NZ_JAMOKH010000024.1 coordinate 71,848, forward strand.
TGCTCCTTGTGTGCCTATATATACGGAACCGACTACGAGTAGTACCGAGCCGAAAGGAAAATCGACAGTGGCACAAGTTTTCCAGCAGATCTTTGATGATTTGAATCTTGCACAGGATTATCTGATAAATTACGTCCGCAAGGGAGACGGGCAGAAATTCAAACCGAATACGGATGTTGTCAACGGTCTTCTGGCACGTGCTTACTTATTGACAGGACAATGGGGAGAAGCCGCCAAAGCTGCCGAAGCTGCACGCAAAGGATATTCATTAATGACTACCACTGCCGAATACGAAGGTTTTAATAATATTTCCAATAAAGAATGGATTTGGGGATCTCCTCAAACACTCTCGCAATCGGATGCAAGTTATAATTTCTACTATCTGGATGCAACATATGTCGGAGCTTACAGTAGCTTTATGGTCGATCCGCACTTGATGGATACTTTTGCTAAAGATGACATCCGTCTGCCTCTTTTCCAATGGATGCGTGAAGGATATCTGGGTTATAAGAAATTCCATATGCGTTCGGATGATACTGCAGATCTGGTACTGATGCGTTCGGCAGAAATGTATCTGATAGAAGCGGAAGCTAAGGCCAGGGATGGAGTAGCACTGGATCAGGCTGTTGCCCCATTGAATACATTACGTACTGCTCGTGGCGCAGGTAATTACGATGTGACAGGGAAAACAAAAGAGCAAGTGATTGACGAAATTCTGATGGAACGCCGGCGCGAGCTGTGGGGAGAAGGATTCGGTATAACGGATATACTCCGTAATCAGAAGGCGGTAGAACGTATGGCTCTATCTGAGGATATGCAGAAAACGGAAGTGGATTGCTGGCAGGAAGGCGGCAGTTTTGCGAAAAGAAATCCGTTAGGACATTGGTTCCTTAATTTCCCGGATGGTAAAGCGTTCTCAGCAAACAGTTCTTATTATCTGTATGCTATCCCTGAAAAAGAGATTAATGCAAACCCTAACTTATAAATAAATAGCTCTCTTAATTTTTTGACTTTGACCTTAACTTGTAGACCGGTATACGTCGTGACGATGCATACCGGTCGTTTTTTTATACCTGTATCTTCTGTTTCTTTAAATTGGGTAAAAAGAACGTGACTAATCCCAATAACGGCATATAAGCGCAAACGTTATAAACCGACTCAATTCCAAATTTATCAGCCATATTGCCAAGTACAGCCGAAGCGATACCTGCTACTCCGAAGGCAAAACCAAAGAAAAGACCGGAAATCAATCCTAGCTTGGTAGGGAGTAGCTCTTGCGCATAAAGCAGGATAGCCGGAAAAGCAGACGAAAGCATTAGTCCTACACAAAAACTTAAGATGATGGTCCATGCTAAAGTGGCATGCGGCATCAGTAAACTAAAAGGTGCAGCCCCTAAAATAGAAGCCCAAATCACATATTTACGTCCTACACGGTCGCCGATAGGACCACCGAGCAATGTTCCGATAGCAGTAGCTACCAGAAAAATAAATAAGTATAATTGAGATTCCTGTACAGTTACATTGAATTTATGAATCAAATAGAATGTGTAATAACTGGTAAGGCTTGCCATATAGATATACTTTGAGAAGATTAATATCAGTAGGATTCCGATAGATAAAGCAGTCTTATCCATCGGTAAAGGCAAATGTACAGCCTTTTTCACTGTAGCCTTTTGCTCTTTCATTCGGTTGAGATAAGATTTGTACCATTTGCAGATCGGATACATGACTCCGATAGCAGCCAAAGCAAAAAGTGTAAAAACGGCTAGATGCTCTCTACCATAAGGAGCCACCAGCAAAGCCACCAATAAAGGACCTAGTGAACCTCCTAAATTGCCTCCTACCTGAAATAACGATTGTGCCAGTCCCCGTTTTCCACCCGAGGCAAGAAAAGTGATACGTGATGCCTCCGGATGCAAGACGGAAGAACCGATTCCGATCAGAAAAACAGAGACCAGCATCCAGTAAAGATTGTTGGAGAATGCCAGATTGATCATTCCTATCATTGTAAAGCTCATTCCGATAGGTAGTGACCAGGCAACGGGATGTTTATCGAAGATGATTCCGGTGATTGGCTGGAATACCGAAGCCGAGAGTTGATAAACCAGTGTGATAAGGCCGATCTGTGCAAAGTTGAGTCCCAAATCGTCTTTGAATAATGGATAGGCTGCCGATATAACGGACTGCAAAAGATCATTGAGACAATGCGAAAGGCTTAGTGCGATGAGGATAGAAAATGTAATTCTTCCTACGGGTTGTTCATGATTCTGTACCATAATACCTATTCTTTTGAAATGTTCCTGAAAAAATGACTGCAAAGGTACGTAAACTTCCCGTTTCTCAATATATTTGTCACAATTAAATCTATAAGTAATGAAGAAAGTAGTATTAGCGATGGATTCTTTCAAAGGGTGTCTTTCCTCATCAGAGGCGGAAAAGGCGGCGGAAGAAGGCATAAAGCTGGTTTGTCCGGATTGTGAAGTCATTCGTTTTCCGATAGCCGACGGAGGTGAGGGAATATTGACTGTCTTGGTAGAAGCAACACGAGGCACTTATCAGAAGATCATAGCGAATGATCCTTTGATGCGTCCGATAGAAACCACTTATGGAGTTTCGGGCGACAAATGCATTGCTTTTATTGAGATGGCCACCGTGAATGGTCTGCCGCTATTATCAGAAACGGAACGAAATCCGATGCTGACCACTACTTATGGAACCGGTGAATTGATATTGCACGCTATTGAACAGGGATATCGGGAATTTGTCATAGGTATCGGAGGAAGTGCTACGAATGATGCCGGAGTAGGTCTGTTACAAGCATTAGGAGCCCGATTTCTCGATAAGGATGGAGCAGTCTTGGGAAAAGGAGGCGAAATTCTGCATCGAATTGCCGCTATTGATTTTTCTTCCGTTCATCCTGCACTTAAAGATACTCGTTTCACGATAGCCTGTGATGTACGAAATCCCTTTTGTGGCCTGGAAGGCGCTGCGTATGTTTTTGCCCGGCAGAAGGGGGCGGATGATGCAATGATAGAGAAATTAGATGCAGGTATGCAGTCTTTTGCCCGATTGATCCATTCAGCTACCGGAAGAGAAATCACTCACGTTCCCGGAGCAGGAGCAGCCGGAGGCTTGGGAGGTGCCTTTCTTGCTTTTCTGAATGCTGAACTAAAGCCCGGCATTGATTTACTGCTCCAAACATTGAATTTTAGTGAGAAAATAAAAGGTGCTGATCTGATCATAACCGGTGAGGGGAGAACAGACCGTCAATCTTTAATGGGAAAAGTACCCTCCGGAATATTAGAAGAGGCGAAACGACAAGAGATACCGGTCATTGTTGTGGCAGGCAGCATAGAGGATACGGAAATTCTGAATCAGGCAGGTTTTCAAGGTGTCTTTTCTATCATTCCTTCGCCCATGTCTTTGGAAACAGCCATGAAGCCAGAAGTCGCTAAGAAAAACATTTGCCGGACTGTTGCCCAGATTATCTCTTTAGTGAATTTATAATGGCGTTTGGAGTGTAAATTGTCGTTAATTCATTTTTGACTTACTGAACTATTCGTGGTACCTGATGTTGTTAGATAAAAAAGGAGGATAAAATGGGCTTTATTTGGTATATTATTATTGGTATTGTAGCCGGCTTTCTCGCAGGTAAGATAATGCGTGGCGGAGGTTTTGGCCTTATTATAAATTTGTTACTTGGTATTCTCGGAGGAGTGCTGGGCGGTTGGGTATTTGCCCTTTTCGGACTTGCGGCTTCGGGATTGATTGGAAGTTTGATAACTTCTACCGTAGGAGCTATTCTGGTATTATGGATTGCTTCTTTATTCTCGAAATCTAAATAAAGATTTTATATAATTTATTTTTAATCTAAAAACAGAACTTAATTATGGAATGTAGACATGGAAATTTCTGGATTGGACTTGGAATTGGTTCAATCCTTGGTGCAGTAGCTTATCGTCTTTCACGTACAGCAAAAGCCAGACAGTTGGAAAGTGATATTTATAACGCTATTCACCGTATCGGTCGTGATGCTGAAATAGCAGCAGCCGAAGCTGAAAGAAAAGCAATGAATCTTGGCTTAAAAGCTGTTGAAACAGGAGCTAAGGTCGCAGATAAAGTAGCTGAAGAGGCTGATAAAGCAGTTGGAAAAGCAAAAGAAAAATGGGAGAAATAATCATCCTTGAAAGTGGTAATCAGGTTTAAAATAACTGGTTATCACTTTTCTTTTGTACTTATAGCTTCCTTCTTGAAAATCTACCTTAACCGGATACTGTCACTATCCTTCATATCTGCTTTTGCATAGAATAATCAGTGTGTGTCCGTACACATTTTACCTTTTACATCCCTCTTTTTTGTTCTTTTCACAGATAAAAAGCTTTTCTGTCATGGTGTTTATTACCTCCCAAACGAATATTTGATGGCTTTTTCCACTCTTTTTCTTATGTTTAACAACATACGTATTACTTGTCTTTCTTTGTTAAATATCTGAATATCATATTTATAGCATTTATATAGTAGAATGTGTGTGCGCACACACTTTTGCTTAATTCAATAATTCATTTTACATTTGTCGTCGAAAAACAAGATACTTATCAGTATATGGACAAAGAATTCTCAAATATTCGTATTGTAGACATCGCCAAGATGGCGGGAGTCTCTGTCGGTACGGTAGACCGGGTGATTCATAATCGTGGACGGGTATCTGAAGAGAACAGGAAGAAAGTCCAGACTATTCTGGAGATGGTTCATTATCAGCCGAATCTGATGGCGCGTTCGTTGGCATCTAAAAAACAATATCATTTTGTGGCAATTACTCCTTCTTTTACGCACGGAGAATATTGGGAAGCTATTTCTGAGGGTATCGATAAGGCGGCTTCAGAGATGGAATCTTATAATATAACGATCACTAAACTCTTTTTCGATCAATACAATAACAAGACATTTGATGATATTGTCCGCAACCTGTTGGATGAAAAAGTAGATGGGGTATTGATTGCAACACTGTTTACCGACTCTGTTATACGGCTTTCGCAAGAGCTTGACAGGAATGAAATTCCCTATGTTTATGTTGACTCCAATATTGAAGGGCAACATCAGTTGGCATATTTCGGAACGGAGTCTTATGATGCCGGAGTGATTGCTGCGCGATTATTGACAGACAAGATTTCTTCGACTTCGGATATTCTGATGGCACGAATTATTCATAGTGGAAAAAACGACTCAAATCAAGGAAAGAACCGGAGAGAAGGCTTTTGTCATTATCTGAAAGAAACAGGATTTACCGGAAATTTGCATGAAGTAGAATTGAAAATCAATGATTCGGTTTACAATTTTATCAAGCTGGACGAAATCTTTGAAGCGAATGCAACTATAGAAGGAGGAATCATCTTTAATTCAACTTGCTATATCTTGGGAAACTACCTAAAAGCAAGAGGAATGCAAAAAGTAAAATTGGTTGGCTACGATCTTATTGAAAGGAATACTCAACTGCTCTCCGATGGTGTTATCACTGCATTAGTTGCACAGCGCCCCGAACGACAAGGATATGATGGCATTAAGTCATTGTGCAATCATTTGCTGTTCAAGCAGAACCCCGAAAAGGTGAACCTGATGCCGATAGATATTCTTCTAAAAGAAAATCTGAAATATTATCTGAACAATAAGTTATAAACCATATAAATAAAAGAACCATGAACGAATTATTTAACGTAAAGGACAAAGTTGTTGTTATCACCGGTGGAGCCGGAATCTTAGGTAAGGGTATCGCTGCATACTTAGCTAAAGAAGGAGCTAAAGTTGTTGTACTCGATAGAAGCGAAGAAGCAGGTAAGGCATTGGTAGAAAGTATCAAAGCTGAAGGAAATGAAGCTATGTTCCTGTATACGGACGTAATGGACAAAGAAGTGCTGGAAGGTAACAAAGTGGAGATCATGAAAGCCTATGGCCGTATTGACGTATTGCTGAACGCTGCTGGAGGTAACATGACGGGCGCAACAATTGCTCCGGACAAAACTTTCTTTGACTTGCAGATTGACGCCTTTAAGAAAGTGGTGGATTTGAATCTGTTTGGTACGGTATTGCCTACAATGGTATTTGCTGAAATCATGGTAGAACAGAAGAAAGGTTCTATCGTAAACTTCTGTTCCGAATCGGCTCTTCGTCCGTTGACACGTGTGGTTGGTTACGGAGCTGCAAAAGCTGCTATTGCTAACTTCACTAAATATATGGCTGGCGAACTGGCTTTGAAATTCGGTAACGGTCTGCGTGTCAATGCTATCGCTCCGGGATTCTTCCTGACTGACCAGAACCGTGCGCTGTTGACAAATCCTGATGGTTCTCTGACTGACCGTTCCAAGACAATTCTTGCTCATACTCCGTTCAATCGTTTCGGTGAACCGGAAGATCTTTACGGAACTATTCATTATCTGATCAGTGATGCTTCTAACTTCGTAACAGGTACAGTAGCTGTTATCGACGGAGGTTTTGACGCATTCTCCATTTAATACCTATTACTTATTACTTAATACTTATCATATTATGTATCTATGTGAACAAACTTGGCGCTGGTATGGTCCGAATGACCCAGTAAGCTTGTGGGATATCAAACAGGCAGGCGCTACCGGTATAGTAAACGCACTTCATCACATTCCGAACGGCGAAGTGTGGACAGTAGAAGAAATCATGAAGCGTAAGCAAATGATTGAAGAAGTGGGTCTGACTTGGTCCGTTGTAGAAAGTGTACCTGTGCACGAACATATCAAAACGCAGACCGGTGATTTCTTGAAATATATTGAAAACTATAAGGAAAGCATCCGTAATCTGGCCAAATGTGGTGTAATGGTAGTTACCTATAACTTCATGCCTGTATTGGACTGGACACGTACGGACCTTGCTTATACAATGCCTGACGGCTCTAAAGCTCTTCGCTTTGAGAGGGCGGCCTTCCTTGCTTTCGACCTCTTTATTCTGAAACGTCCGAATGCGGAGAAAGACTATACTCCGGAAGAAATAGCTAAAGCAAAAGCCCGTTTCGAACAAATGAGTGAAGACGATAAGAAATTGTTGGTTCGTAATATGATTGCTGGACTTCCGGGATCAGAAGAAAGTTTCACTGTAGAACAGTTCCAGGAAGCATTGGATCGTTATAATGATATCGATGCTGAGAAACTTCGTTCTAACTTGATCTTCTTCCTGAAAGAAATTGCGCCTGTGGCTGATGAGGTAGGAGTGAAGCTGGTGATTCATCCGGACGACCCTCCTTATACAATTTTAGGTTTACCGCGTATTCTAAGTACGGAAGAAGACTTTAAAAAACTGATTGAAGCCGTTCCTAACGAATCAAACGGTCTTTGCTTGTGTACAGGTTCTTTCGGTGTACGTGCTGACAATGACCTTGCAGGTATGATGGAGCGTTTTGGCGATCGTGTCAACTTTGTACACTTGCGTAGTACACAGCGTGACGAAGAAGGAAACTTCTATGAAGCTAACCACCTGGAGGGAAATGTAGATATGTACAACGTAATGAAGAGCCTGATTCTTCTGCAACAACGTCGTAAATGTTCTATCGCTATGCGTCCGGACCATGGTCATCAGATGATTGATGATCTGAAGAAGAAAACAAATCCGGGATATTCCTGCTTAGGCCGTCTTCGTGGATTGGCAGAACTTCGCGGTTTGGAAATGGGTATTGCAAAGTCTATTCTATAAGCAGAATTCATAATTAGCAATCTATTTTAAAGACACTACGGCTATTATTGACAGTAATAATAGTGGTAGTGTCTTTTATATTGCTCATTTACGGAGCTTTCGTATTAAAATAAGCTTCCGGTGTGCAAATCAACTTTTGGCTTTTTAGGCTCGGGGATGATGAGCAAGGCTATTTGTGCACAAGCCTCAGCATCGGCGAGAGCATGGTGATGATTGGTTAAATCATATCCGCATCGGGCTGCCACCGTATGTAGCTGATGATTGGGCAACTCTTTTCCAAACACTTTCCGTGAAGTGCGGCAAGTACAATAAAACTTATAATTGGGATAAGTCATTTCGTATAGCTAGTGAACAGCTTTCAGACAGCCCTCATCAAAAGGACTGTTGTGAGCAACAAGCGGAAGACCGTCTATAAGCGGTTTTATTTCTGCCCATACATCAGGAAAATCTTCCGCTTCTTCCGTATCCGCGTAAGTCAGTCCGTGAACTGCTGTTGTCCATTGCGTATAATAGTTGGGGCAAGGACGGATCAGACGATAGATTTTCTTCACGATTTTTCCATTCCTTACGATGACCACCCCTACGCTGCATACGCTGGTGCGCTTTCCGTTGGCTGTTTCAAAGTCGATAGCTGCAAAGTCCTTCATGCGTTTTGCTGTTTTTTGAAACACAAATGTACATGATATTTTTTGCAAAATACATGAATTGGCATTTATTCTCTTTATATTTGCGTATAAAATAGACCGATGTACACAGAATATCAGCCCTCTCGTCTACTCGCTCCCTATATTGATAATTATTGGGAATTTAAGGGAACTCCGGAATATGGTATGCGTATCCATATTTTGCCGGATGGTTGTACCGATTTCATTTTTACGTTGGGAGAAGCAGTGAGTAAGGTAAAAGAAGAAACGCTGCTCATGCAACCTTATCGTTCTTACTTTGTGGGTCCGATGACGAAATATTCGGAGCTTGTCACTTATGCCGAATTCGTTCATCAGTTTGGCGTTCGTTTTCTGCCTTGTGGGTTATCCGGATTTACAAAGCTGCCTTTGCATGAGTTTGCGAATTACAGAATCAGTACGAATGAAATGCAGGCGGTTTTTGACAGTACCTTTATCGAGAGGGTATGTGAGCAGAATGATGTCCGGGGACGGATTCAGGTCGTTGAAGAATATCTCCTGACGTATCTTGCACATAACTATCAGCCTGTTGATTCCCAAGTTGCCGCAGCGGTGAATATAATCAATCAGTCCGGTGGAAAGCGTTCTGTTCGTAGTCTGATGGATGAGGTATGCCTGTGCCAACGTCATTTTGAACGGAAGTTTAAACATAACACCGGATTCACTCCTAAAGAATATAGCCGCATTGTTAAATTCAAGAATGCAGTAGAATTACTGAGAAACACGGCCTCTGTCAACCTGCTGACTACTGCCATCGACGCAGGATATTATGATCTGGCACATTTCTCAAAAGAAATTAAAACATTGTCGGGCAATACTCCTACATCATTTCTTTCACTCACACTTCCAGAGGATATAACGCTGACCTATATCGAACCGTAGAATCCAAGTTAGTAAAAGTCGATTTTTTACAATAGAACGGACATCTGTGCCGTTATCTTTGTGGCGAAATAAAATTAATACAATAAGATTATGTCAACAAAAACTATGAAAGAAAAAGCGGTGGAGTTATTGCAGAAATGCGAAGTTGTCACCCTTGCTTCTGTGAACAAGGAAGGCTATCCCCGTCCTGTGCCAATGAGTAAAATTGCAGCAGAAGGAATTTCCACTATCTGGATGTCCACCGGAGCGGATTCATTGAAGACTATTGATTTTTTATCGAATCCGAAAGCAGGATTATGTTTTCAGGAAAAGGGGGACAGTGTGGCATTGATGGGAGAAGTAGAAGTCGTGACAGACGAAAAACTGAAGCAGGAACTTTGGCAGGACTGGTTTATCGAACACTTTCCCGGTGGTCCTACAGATCCGGGTTATGTATTGCTAAAGTTTACCGCCAATCACGCAACCTACTGGATTGAAGGCACTTTTATTCATAAAAAGCTTGACTAATCTTGATCTGGAGCGATTATAAAATTGACAGGTAACGGTACATTTGTGTACGAAAAAAGAGAAAGACATTCCCAAAGTAAGGACTGTTTTTCTCTTTTATGTTTAGGCTGGAAGACGTGGTTTTCGTCTATCTGACATTCATTTAGAATTCAAACTTTTCCAGTTTCATTTCAGCTAATTCCTGAATGATACCTACGTATTGTGCAAAATGAGCGGTTTTCTCGTGTGCTGCCAATACTTCAGCATTCTGCCATGTTTCGCAAATCATGAAAACATCACGGCGGGTACTGCTTTCAAAAGTATCATAAGCAATGCATCCTTCTTCTTTCAAAGAGCAGGCAGTCAGTTCTTTTGCTGCCTTAATCGCTTTTTCGCGGTTTGTTTCGTTTACACGAACAAAAACATTTAATCTGATCATAGTTCTTTTATTATTTATGTGATTAAAAAGAATGGTTTCATCACTGTGTTTGTGAAGAACCGAAGGCAAAGATAGTATTTTTCTGTAGCTTCCCGCAGGCTGTTTTCAAATTTTCATATAAACTTCATATAATCATAAAAAATCGGTTATATTTGCATCTGAATTCTAAAAGCAACTATTTTGGGCACCATTCTTAAATTTGTTATAGCTTAATATTAGCCTCATAAACCACAGGCTAATTTCTTTCGTTTGAGTACTTCTACTTGAACCGGTTTTTCATTTTATCAATTTTATTATTCACTGCATCGTTTTTTTAAGACGAGTGCAATTTGGTATTCAGGCTTTTAGTCAGACTCCTTATGATGATTCGAAAGCTGTGGGTACATTGAGAATGAATGGAAAATTTCGTAAGAAATAGTAAGCTGAACATAGAAAAAGAAATTAAAAGGATTGAGCAACAGCCGATTGCCCCTCTCGAGCGGATAAAGCAGATAATAGATGTCATACAGACATCACTTACTTTGCTGAAAAGGGCAGTTGCCGAATATCAATTTCAGAACCCTGAAGAAGAAATTCAGTTCTTTAAAGTCTGGAAACCGCAGATTTCCGGCTTGCTGATGTTTTATATCCGTTTATATCAGATTGAAAAGAACCGTGTCGGCAAATCCCTGTCGGCTCAATGCAAATATTTAAAGATGGAACTGGAGAATATACAGAAGTCATTTTTAAATAATAGCTTCTATGATTATTATCGTGCCGGTCAGACCGAACTTGATAACCAATATTTTATCCGTGAGAATTATGATATTCTTTCCGATGTTCATTGTCATTTGCTGGACAGGGACCCTTCTTTTACCACCTTGCACGATTCAAGTGTTGCAATGATTCTGGCGAATAATCATTTGATAGAATATGTATCGGGCGAGATCGATTCGCTGTCAGACAAACTGCATCTTAAATTCACCTCCATAGTAGACAGTAAATTGCTGCAATGGACAGATAGTAAAGTTGCCTTGGTTGAATTCATCTATGCGATCTATGCGGGCAAATGCTTTAATAATGGAAATACCAGTCTGAAAGACATCGCTTTTTGTTGCGAGGTACTTTTCAATATCGAGATTGGGGACTTTTATCGTATCTTCTTGGAAATCAGGAATAGGAAGAAGAACAGGACACAATTTCTTGATAAGTTGAAGGATAAAATACAGAAGATGATGGATGAACTCGACAGATAAATTTCATGCCATCTTGTGACATCTTGTGAATTTTACAAATGGCTTATATCCAACTTTGCTTTATGGATACAACATTTACATGGGAGATAAAGGCAAAGAATTCTCCTTTATTAATTAAGAAATGCAGTCATTGCGATAGTGACCGGTTTTACTGCAGTGATAAGTTTAGAATGAATGCGCAGAAAAAGAACATCGATGTCTGGCTGATATATCGGTGTGTGAAATGCGATAATACATGCAACATTACTTTGCTGTCACGTACCAAACCGGATTTGATAGATAAAGTCCTGTTTCATAGCTTTTCCATGAACGATCGGAAAGCAGCCTGGAAATATGCTTTTTCTGCCGAACTTGCCGGCAGGAATCATTTGAAAACGGATTATGATAGTGTAGAATATGAGGTTATGGATAACTTCTCGAAAGAAGATATAATCCGTATGTCCGATGCAATCATAAAGATTCAAATCAAATGCGAGTTTGAATTTAATTTGAAATTGTCGTCTTTATTAAGAAGGAATTTTCTTCTTTCCAGCACTCAGTTAAGGCGTCTGTTTGAACAGGGAGTGATTTCGCTTCTTTCCGGTAAAGAGCCGCAGAAATACAAAGTAAAGGACGGAGATATCCTGTTGATAGATAAAGAACATTTGCTTGTTATGATGGACTTTGTGGATAGCTTTATGGTAAAAACAGGCATTGATTGATTTTTTATTACTACATTTGTCTGATATGGAACAGGGAATTCAGAAACTAAGTACTATTATAAATTCAGAGATATGAGAAAATTGTTCTTATTAGCTATTGTTTTATGTGTATGGAGTGTCGTTGCCGATGCTCAGGAGAGTGAGGGAAGATATATTGAGGTAACCGGTTCTTCTGAAATAGAAGTTGTTCCGGATGAGATTCATCTTTTGATTCAAATAAAGGAATATTGGAAAGAGGAATTTGTGCCGAAGTCCAAGCCGGAAGATTATAAAACGAAAGTTCCGTTGGAATGGATTGAAAAAGATTTGCGTCGGGTGCTAAGTAGAGCAGGAATTTCGGATGAGGCTATTCGTGTACAGGAAATCGGAGACTATTGGCGTCAGAAAGGAAAAGAATTTCTGATAGGTAAGCAACTGGACATCCGGTTTACTGACTTCGAAAAGATAAATGCCGTTATTAAGAAGATTGATACGAAAGGTATCGAGTCCATGCGTATCGGGGAGCTGAAGCACAAGGATTTGCCGAACTATCGGAAACAAGGTAAGATAGAAGCATTGAAAGCAGCACGTGAAAAGGCATCTTATCTTGTGGAAGCTATGGGACAAAAACTGGGTGAGGTCATTCGTATTGTCGAACCGGCTTCGAGCTATGTAAGTCCTTATTCTCTTTATCAGGCACAGAGTAATGTCAGTATGGGGACAGCTGCCACTGAGCAATATCGCGTTATTAAATTGCGGTATGAGATGACGGCGCGTTTTGCCATTGAGTAATATGGATAAGGCGAAAATGTGTACAAAGGTATTGACTACGCAAACTGGTAGGAATGCTCCATTAGTAAGTTGCTGTTGGGAGATTAAGTTCTTAGTATGGGTTATCTTTTTCTTGCTAAGAATTAAAGTTCGCATTACATAAAACTGTACCTTTGTATGCGATAGACTATTCGTCTGACTATAGTGATACTTGCGTCTGACTGTAGTTGCTCTTTCGTCTAACTATAGTCAGACGAATAATTATATGCAGGCTAAGCATTAAAGAATAGTATATACAGGGCCAAATATTAGGAAAGCAAGCAATAAATATATAAACTGATAAAACAAAGCTAGTAATGAGTACATATTATGATTTATACGAAACGCCAGATGTTCAGAATACAGGAGAGAAACAACCCCTTCATGCCCGCATCGTTCCGAGTGGAACTTATTCGAAAAAAGATTTTATAGAACGCGTATCCCGTCACCAACCTTTCCCGCACAATATAATTGAAGGAGTACTTGGCGCTGTAGTTGATGAACTGGCCGAAGCCTTGGCGGATGGATACATCGTGGAACTGGGCGAACTTGGACATTTCAGCATTTCGTTGAAGTGTACCCATAAAGTGATGACTAAGAAAGAAATTCGTGCCGAGTCTATCCGTTTTGACAATGTTCATTTACGTACTTCCAAAGAATTTAAAAAGAAAATAAAGCGGGAGATAGAACTTGAACGAGTTGAGAACTCCAAAGTAAAAACTCACGATACTAAAATATCCATTGAAGACCGTCTCCAAATGTTGCAGGAATTTCTGAAGAAGAACGGAGGAATCACGCGTATAGAATATAGCAGACTGACTGGACTCCCCCGATTGAAAGCAATTGATGATTTGAATACTTTCATCAAGGAGGGGACTCTTCGCAAGAGGGGAGCAGGACGAACTGTCTTTTATGTGTGGAAACAGGAAGAATGATATTATAACAGAAAACCATCTTTCTTTTTGCTAACAATTTTGTATCTTTGTGTGTATATAGATAAAATAGTGAGATTATGGCAAAAATAACAATACCTTATGCAGTAGCTGATTTCATAGAAATGCGTGAACGTGGGTTCTATTATGTGGATAAGACAGACTATATTTCGAAATTAGAGGAATATAAGGCTCCTGTGTTTCTTCGTCCCCGCCGTTTTGGCAAGAGCTTGTTGGTTTCTACTTTAGCTTGCTATTATGATCGTACCAAAGCACATCGGTTTGAAGAACTGTTTGGAGGTACTTGGATTGGTAGTCATCCAACGAAAGAACATAATCAATATATGATTATTCGCTATGATTTTTCAAAAATGGTGATGGCGAATAGTATAGAGGGATTGGCGCAGAACTTCAATGATTTAAACTGCGGTCCGGTAGATCTTATGGTCGAACATAACAGAGATTTATTCGGTGATTTTCAGTTTACCACTCGTGGAGATGCTTCCAAAATGCTGGAAGAGGTGCTCAATTATGCCCGTTCCCATGGCTTTCCTAAAGTTTATATATTGATTGACGAATACGATAACTTTACCAACCAATTACTTACAGCATATAATGACCCGCTTTATGAGGAAGTGACAACCAATGATAGTTTCTTGCGTACTTTCTTTAAAGTAATAAAGGCTGGTATCGGTGAAGGCAGCATTCGTACTTGTTTTTGTACGGGGGTGTTACCTGTTACGATGGATGACTTGACTAGCGGATACAATATAGCAGAGATACTTACTTTGGAACCGGGTTTTATGAATATGCTCGGATTTACGTATGAAGAAACAGAAGTTTATTTGCGCTACGTGCTTGATAAGTATTCTACAGGACAGGACCGCTATAATGAAATTTGGCAACTGATTGTGAGTAATTATGACGGATACCGTTTCCGCCCTAATGGAGACCGGTTATTCAATGCTACCATTCTTACTTATTTTTTCAAGAAATTTGCAGCCAATGCGGGTAGTATTCCTGATGAACTGGTGGATGAAAACTTGCGAACGGATATTAATTGGATTCGTCGGCTTACTCTTTCGTTAGATAATGCGAAGGCAATGCTCGATGCATTGGTTATTGATGACGAATTGTCTTATAATGTAGCTGATCTTTCCAGTAAGTTCAATAAGAAGAAGTTTTTTAATAAAGATTTTTATCCTGTTAGTTTGTTCTATTTGGGAATGACAACGTTGAAAAATAGTTATCGTATGGTACTACCTAATATGACTATGCGTAGTGTCTATATGGATTATTATAACCAATTAAACCGGATTGAAGGAAATGCACAACGCTATGTGCCTACTTATGAACGTTATGATGCCGACCGCCGTTTGGAACCCCTAGTACAAAACTACTTTGAACAATATTTGGGACAATTCCCTGCACAGGTATTTGATAAGATGAATGAAAATTTTATTCGCTGTTCTTTTTATGAACTGGTGTCGCGTTACTTAAGCAGCTGTTATACATTTGCTATAGAGCAGAATAATTCGGTAGGACGTTCGGATTTTGAAATGACAGGTATTCCCGGTACAGATTATTACACAGACGACCGTGTGGTTGAGTTTAAGTATTATCGTGCAAAAGAGGCTGAAAAAATGCTGACACTTACTGAACCGCTTGCGGAACATATAGTGCAGGTCAAGAAATACGGAGAAGATACAAAAAGAAAATTCCCTAACTATCATGTACGGACTTATGTGGTATATATTTGTGCAAACAAAGGATGGAAGTGTTGGGAAGTATAGATTTTAGGGACAGACATCACAAAAATACAAATATGAAAACAAAGAAATTATTAGGAATATTTTTTCTATTCCTTTGCACAATTACCCTTGTAAGTTGTGGAGACGATGAAAAGCAAGAAATATATTCTCTGTCCTTTGAGAAAGGATATTATGAGCGTCCTTTGTTGGGAGCAAAAAATATCCCCGTCAGAGGTGGTAACAGAGACTATACCGTAACCGTTCAAAATACAGATGTTTTAAGCATAGATATTGATTTATCAAGTCCGATAGATATGGGTAATTTAGTTGTGAAACCCAAACAAAAAGGAGAAACCACCATTACTGTCAAGGATAATGTAACTAACGAAACGGTTGATTTAAAAATAAAAATAGTCGATAGTTATTTGAACCTGAAAGTTGCACATCCTGCACAAGTACCCTACACCGGAGGTGAAAATCTATTTTTTATAAATAATTCAGATAGGGATTTTTATCTTTTCGATGAGAAAATGGAAAAGAAAGAATGTACTGGAAATTACCAGTTTCTTATTAAAAACAGTACTTGTTATATGATATTGAATTTTGATAAGGAGCTGAACGATAAAAGAACCTATGAATACAATATATCTAATACATCAGAACGTATGTTTACTCTTATAGAAATATTGTTAGGTATTGACTGGAATATGAAAGCTGATTTAATTAATAGATCAACAAAGTCAGCATCTCCTGTGACAATGAATGCGGTAGATACAGAAACAAATATAATTCAGTATTTTGTGGCAGGCTCAAACGATATACCTGAAAATATATTGGATTAGAATCGGTTATTACTATTCTTTTAATAACACATATTAAGTCAGATAATTTGCGCCGTCTGTTTCATACGAGTATCTTTGCCTCACTATTCTGTTAAAACGATAGGGGAGAATGTATCACAAGAGAAAAATAAGAGCATACATAGCATGGATGTTATTCATGACATTCATTCCCTTCTTTGTAGTGAAAACCTTTCACTATCATGGAAGTGAAGATGAAACGTCATGCTCTCATGCCGAACATTCCCGGAGTCATGCCGAGGATTGTGCCATATGTAAATACTCCCTTTCTCTCTTTACAGAACCTCAATTTTTAGAATTTCATTGTACATTAACGCTCGTTCCTTACGAGCCGGTTATTTATCAGAATAAGGTTGTCTGCAAACGAACTTATTCGCATCACCTACGCGCGCCTCCTGCCGCATAATTACATATTCATATTTTCTAGGAAGACAGGTTCATTGTAACTTGTCCCCACATTCATTTTACACATTATATAAAAGATTGTAATTGATGCGTATCGGAATTATTTCGGGCGTAATAGGGGTGTTTGTAACCTTATCCGTCCACGCACAGAAGTCCGATTCAATCAAGAGTATGCTTTTACCTGATGTTGTTGTGACCGAGTCATACCAACAGCGTCAAGCCAAGAAGTCTGCACTTACGGTTGAAGTGATAGAACAGGATTTTATGCGCAAACATTTTACGGGAAACTTCATGCAGGCAATGGAGAACATTCCCGGAGTACAAGCTATGGATATAGGCTCCGGCTTCTCCAAACCGATGATTCGGGGGATGGGATTCAACCGGATAGCCGTACTGGAAAACGGAATCAAGCAGGAAGGCCAGCAATGGGGAGCCGACCACGGACTGGAACTGGATGCCTTTAATATCGAGGCAGTCAATGTATTGAAAGGTCCTTCCTCACTGCTTTACGGCAGTGATGCCATGGGTGGAGTGATTGATATAGCCTCTCCTCCCATACCTTCTGCGAATATGCTCTTCGGCGATGTCACCCTATTGGGTAAATCCGTCAACGAAACACTGGCAGGTTCGCTGATGCTGGGACTTAAAAAGAATGCCTGGTATGCGCAAATCCGTTATTCCGAACAGCACTTCGGTGATTACCGCATCCCTACGGATACCATTGTCTACCTGACTCAGAAAATGCCTGTCTATGGGCGTAAACTGAAAAATACGGCAGGAGTGGAACGCAATATCGGCCTTTTCACCCAATATCAGCGAAAAGGCTATAAAGCAGACTATTCCATCAGTAATGTCTATCAGAAGACGGGCTTCTTTCCGGGCGCACACGGTGTCCCCGACGCATCGCGCGTAGAAGATGACGGAGACAGCCGGAATATCGAGTTGCCTTACAGTAAGGTAAATCATCTGAAAGTAACCACACATCAGCAATATGCTTGGGAGAGACTGATCCTGTCCGGTGATTTGGGATTTCAGAATAACCATCGGGAGGAATGGAGTGCTTTTCATACTCATTACGGCTCCCAGCCTGCGCCGGAGAAGGACCCGGACAAAGAACTGGCTTTCGATCTGAACACATACAGTGCTTCGGTAAAAGCCCGTTTTATTGGCTCTTCTTCATGAGAGCATACGTTGGGGTGGGATGGGCAACATCAGCAGAACGACATTTCCGGCTATTCATTCTTGTTGCCGGAGTACCATCGTTCTACTACCGGATTGCTCTGGCTTACGACGTATAAGCCTAATAACATTCTCTCTGTCAGTGGAGGCGTGCGATATGATTATGGTTATATTGGCATCTCTCCGCATGAGGACGTTTATCTGGCGGATTACCTTCGGAGGCAAGGATATGATGATGAACAAGTAGAGTCCTATAAATGGAACAGTCATGCTGTCCGAAAGCATTTCGGTGACTATTCCTTTTCTTTGGGACTGGTATGGACACCCTCCGTTCAGCACATGGTGAAAGTGAACATCGGACGTAGCTTCCGCCTCTCCGGAGCCAATGAACTGGCTGCTAACGGCGTACATCACGGCACTTTCCGTCACGAGCAGGGAGATGCTTCTCTGAAATCCGAGCAAGGATGGCAGATGGATGCTTCCTACAACCTGCGATATCACGGACTTTCCGTTTCCGTGTCTCCTTTTGTCAGTTGGTTCAGTAACTACATCTTCCTGCGTCCCACGGGTGAATGGTCGGTTCTGCCGCATGCCGGACAGATTTACCGCTACACGGGAGCCGAAGCACTGTTTGCCGGAACGGAGGCTACGATAGACATTAACTTTCTGCGTCACTTCAATTACCGTATCTCCGGAGAATACGTTTACACCTACAACTGTGACGAGCATATTCCGTTAAGTTTTTCTCCGCCGTTCGGTATGCGGAATACGTTGACATGGCAAAGAAAACACTGTATGCTTTATGCGGAGTGGCAACTTATTGCCCGTCAGAACCGTGTAGACCGTAATGAGGACCGTACACCGGGGGCCAACCTGTTTCATTTGGGTGGCTCGCTGAATATTCCGGTTGGCAGGACTAACGAGATAGAAATAACCCTGACCGCCCGTAATATCTTCAATACCAGATATTACAATCATCTTAGTTTTTACAGGAAAGTAGAAATTCCAGAACCGGGACGAAACTTCCAATTATTAATCAAAATTCCATTTAAAAAATTACTGTAATGAAAACAAAACTTTACCTCCCGATCATCAGCCTTCTGGCAATGTCTGTATTTGCATTTATTTCTTGTGACGATTCGGATAGCGATACCACCAAACCGGTGATTGAACTGAGCGAACCGGAAGAAGGGCAAGAACTGAAAATTGGCGACGAGCACGGAGTACATTTTGAAATGGATCTGTCGGACGACGTCATGTTAAAGTCTTATATGATTGAAATACATAGTAATTTCGACCACCATTCGCATGGAAAGAGCAGGGCTGCCGCTACGGACGAAGCCACTGTCGATTTCAGTTTCAACAGGTCTTATGATATCTCCGGAAAGAAAACGGCGCACATCCATCATCACGATATTATAATTCCGGCCAATGCTACTCCGGGCGATTATCATCTGATGGTTTATTGCACGGATGCCGCAGGAAACGAAACCTACATTGCGCGCAATATTGTACTGAGCACTACCGCCGAAGAGGACGATCATCATCACGATGAATAACTGAAAGAGCCTGCCTGCCATGCAAAACGGGGGGCGGGATGGAGTATCTTTTTTCTCTTATTAATCAGTGTTCGTATAATTTTCTTTAAAAGGTGTAATAGTTATTACACCTTTTGTGTTTTCAAAGCTTTACTTTTGTGAAAAATACTTTTTCACTATGATGAAGTTACCATTTATAAACCGAATTTTTCCTTCGTACAGATCAAGGATAGTAGCCGTTATCATTGGCGGTATTATTGTAGGCGGAGGAGCTTTATTTATGTATATGCTTCGGGCACATACGTATCTGGGCGATGATCCGGCAGCGTGTGTGAATTGTCACATCATGTCTCCTTATTATGCTACATGGTTTCACAGTTCACATGCACGGGATGCTACCTGTAACGATTGCCATGTTCCTCACGAGAACATTGTAAAGAAATGGACATTCAAAGGAATGGATGGTATGAAGCACGTAGCTGCATTTCTCGCCAAAAGCGAGCCACAGGTGATACAGGCCCACGAGGCCAGTTCGCAGGTGATTATGAATAACTGTATCCGTTGCCATACGCAACTGAATACGGAGTTTGTAAAAACAGGAAAGATAGATTATATGATGTCTATGGTGGGAGAAGGAAAGGCTTGCTGGGACTGTCATCGGGATGTACCTCATGGTGGTAAGAATTCGCTGTCCGCTACTCCGGCAGCTATCGTCCCTCTTCCCGAATCACCCGTACCGGAATGGCTTCGGAAGATGGTTAATAATAAGGAATAAGCATATGCATAACTACGTAATAAAATAATAAAACCGATATACAATGGAAAAGAAATTAAAATCATGGCAAGGATGGCTGTTGTTCGGAGGTTCAATGGTCGTTGTTTTTGTTTTAGGATTATGTGTTTCTGCGTTGATGGAGAGGAGGGCGGAAGTCGCCAGTATCTTTAATAACCGCAAAACTGTCATTAAAGGTATTGAAGCACGCAACGAACTGTTTAAAGATAATTTTCCCCGCGAATATCAGACTTGGACGGAAACGGCAAAGACTGATTTTGAAAGTGAGTTTAATGGCAATGTCGCTGTTGATGCTTTGGAAAAACGTCCGGAAATGGTTATTCTGTGGGCAGGATATGCATTTTCAAAAGACTATTCCACTCCGCGCGGACATATGCATGCTATCGAGGATATCACGGCGTCACTTCGTACCGGTTCTCCTGCAGGTCCGCACGATGGTCCTCAGCCTTCTACTTGCTGGACTTGTAAGAGTCCGGATGTTCCCCGCATGATGGAAGCATTGGGAGTCGATTCTTTCTATAATAACAAATGGGCTGCCTTTGGTGATGAAATCGTGAATCCGATCGGCTGTTCCGACTGCCACGATCCGGAAACAATGAATCTTCATATCAGCCGTCCGGCATTGATTGAAGCTTTCCAGCGTCAGGGAAAAGATATCACAAAAGCTACTCCACAGGAAATGCGTTCATTGGTCTGTGCGCAGTGCCACGTAGAATATTACTTTAAGGGTGACGGTAAATATTTGACTTTCCCGTGGGATAAAGGTTTCACTGTAGAAGACATGGAAGCATATTATGATGAGGCAGGTTTCTATGATTACATTCATAAGTTAAGCCGTACTCCGATCTTGAAAGCCCAGCATCCCGACTATGAAATTGCTCAGATGGGTATTCACGGACAAAGGGGCGTTTCTTGTGCCGATTGTCATATGCCTTATAAGAGCGAAGGGGGAGTGAAATTCAGTGACCATCACATTCAGAGCCCATTGGCAATGATTGACCGCACTTGTCAGACTTGTCATCGTGAGAGTGAAGAAACATTACGTAACAATGTGTACGAGCGTCAGCGCAAGGCAAATGAAATCCGTAACCGTCTGGAACAGGAACTGGCAAAGGCGCATATCGAAGCAAAATTTGCCTGGGATAAGGGTGCTACAGAAGATCAGATGAAAGATGTGCTTGCATTGATTCGTCAGGCACAATGGCGTTGGGACTTCGGTGTGGCATCACATGGAGGTTCTTTCCATGCACCGCAGGAGATTCAGAGAATTCTTTCTCATGGTCTGGACCGTGCTATGCAGGCTCGTCTGACTGTATCCAAAGTTTTAGCGAAGCATGGGTATACGGAAGACGTTCCGATGCCGGACATTTCAACGAAGGCCAAAGCACAGGAATATATCGGTCTTGATATGGATGCTGAAAGAGCTGCTAAGGAGAAATTCCTGAAAACGACCGTTCCGGCATGGCTGGAGAAGGCAAAGGCAAACGGACGTCTGGCACAAAAGTAAAATAGGGATATATGTGGAGCAAACCGTGGAGTTATAAAGAAGGGCTGGTGATTGGTGCGGGATTATTGGTGATAGGTATTTTGCTGCAAATGGCAGTGGGAGCCATCAACTGGGGCCTGTTTGCCTGTCCGGTCAATGTGATTGTGTTAGTGGTTTATATCATAGCGCTGGTAGTCATGCACCTTCTTCGTAAACGTGTGTATCTGTTTGGATGGTTGAGCCATTATTCCGCTGCCGTTTCTTCCCTGGTATGGGTAGTCGGCATGACGGTGATCATGGGACTTATCCGGCAGGCTCCTTCCGGTTATGCTTCCAATGATATACTGGGATTTTCGCAGATGATTTCGTCCTGGACTTTCGTCCTGCTTTACTTTTGGATGGTCACTGCATTGGGATTGACCATACTCCGTGCCAGCTTTCCATTCAGGATTGGCAGACTATCCTTTCTTCTCAATCACGTAGGATTGTTCGTGGCATTGATTACGGCTACTTTGGGAAATGCCGATATGCAACGCTTGAAGATGACTACCCGAATGGGAAACGCGGAATGGAGGGCTACCGATGATAAAGGAAAATTGATAGAACTTCCGTTGGCTATCGAACTGAAGGATTTTACGATTGATGAATATCCTCCGAAACTGATGCTGATTGACAATGAAACGGGGGGAGTACTCCCCGAAAAGTCTCCTGTGCATTTACTGCTTGAAGACGGAGTTTCCGAGGGCAGTCTGCTGGATTGGGACTTGTTTGTCGAGCAGTCTATTCCGATGGCTGCCTCCGTAGCTACAGAAGACACACTGAAATTTACAGATTTCCATTCGATGGGAGCGACATATGCAGTGCATCTGAAGGCCGTCAACCGAAAGAACCAACAGACGAAAGAAGGCTGGGTGAGCTGTGGTAGTTTTCTCTTTCCTTATAAGGCATTGCGTCTCGACTCTCTGACGAGTCTGGTGATGCCGGAACGGGAACCGCAACGTTTTGCTTCGGAAGTAAAAGTCTACACACAGGAAGGAACGATAACGGAAAGTACGATTGAAGTAAATCGTCCGATGGAGATAGCAGGATGGAAAATTTATCAGCTTAGCTATGATGAGTCGAAAGGTCGCTGGAGCGATATCAGTGTCTTTGAGCTGGTTCGCGACCCGTGGTTGCCTGTAGTATATGCAGGGATCATCATGATGATGCTCGGAGCAATTTGTCTGTTTGTCAATGCACAAAAGAGGAAAGAGGAGGACAAGGAATGAGTTGGGAACATTTTATATGGTTTGCGATAGCCGCATTGATTTGCTGGAGCTTGGGCGCGTTTGCTGCCTGGAAAGGAAAGAAGCCGGTATGGACCTATGGATTTACCTTGTTGGGGCTGGTCATCTTTTTCAGTTTTATCCTCGGTATGTGGATTTCTCTGGAACGTCCTCCGATGCGGACGATGGGAGAGACACGTCTGTGGTATTCTTTCTTCCTTCCATTGGCTGGTTTGATAACGTACGTGCGTTGGAAATATAAATGGATTCTTAGTTTCAGTTGCATTCTCTCACTGGTATTTATCTGTATCAATATCTTTAAACCGGAGATTCACAATAAAACGCTGATGCCTGCTTTGCAAAGTCCGTGGTTTGCCCCTCATGTCATAGTGTATATGTTTGCTTATGCGATGTTGGGAGCTGCGGTGGTCATGGCTGTCTATCTGCTTTGGTTCAAAAAGAAGGATATTGAACGGAAAGAGATGGACTTATGCGATAACCTGACTTATGTGGGCTTGGCATTTATGACATTGGGAATGCTGACGGGAGCTATCTGGGCGAAAGAAGCGTGGGGGCACTACTGGGCTTGGGACCCGAAAGAGACATGGGCGGCAGCTACTTGGTTCTCCTATCTGGTATATATCCATTTCAGGCTGGGCAGACCGTTGAAGAGTCGTCCGGCATTAGTCATTCTGTTAGTATCATTTGTCTTATTACAAATGTGTTGGTATGGAATCAATTACCTTCCATCGGCACAAGGAGTTAGTGTACATACTTATAACTTAAATTGAAATATCAATGAAAACATTTTATTGGTCATTCGTTCTTATGCTATTGCCAAGCATGGCATACACACAAACTACGGAGAAGGAAAATGAATTTTCGATGTCTATGCAAATCAGACCTCGTGCGGAGTATCGAAACGGTGCTTTAGTCCCTCGCAATGAAGGGCAGAAGGCTGCATCATTCATTAATAACCGTGCCCGTTTGTCACTGGACTACAAGCGTTCGGACCTTGAAATCAAGATGTCGGCACAGCATGTCGGAGTATGGGGGCAAGATCCGCAGATTGACAAGAATGGTCGCTTTATCTTGAATGAGGCATGGGCAAAGCTGGATTTTGGAAAAGGCTTCTTTGCACAGTTAGGTCGTCAGACGTTAGTTTATGATGATGAACGTATTTTGGGCGGACTGGACTGGAATGTGGCAGGCCGTTATCATGATGCGTTGAAACTGGGATATGCCAATAAGAATAATGAAATACATGCTATTCTGGCTTTCAACCAGAATGATGAAAAAACGGCAGGTGGTACTTATTACAATTCTTCTATTGGTCAGCCTTACAAGAATATGCAGACTGTGTGGTATCACTATAAAGCAGATAAGATTCCGTTCGGGGCTTCTTTACTGTTTATGAATTTAGGGTTAGAGACAGGGAATCAGCTCACTCAAGATTCTCATACCCGCTACTTGCAAACGATGGGAACTTATCTTACATATAAAAATAGCGGATGGAACTTGGATGGCGCTTTCTACTACCAAACAGGTAAGAACAAGGATGCCGAGAGTGTTTCTGCTTTCATGGCAAGTGCTACGGCAGCTTATGCGTTCAATAAAACATGGGGAATGGTTGTAAGCTTTGATTATTTGAGCGGAAATGAAGAAGGTAGTAGTAAATTTAAGGCTTTTGACCCTCTTTATGGGACGCATCATAAATTCTATGGCAGCATGGATTATTTCTACGCTTCTGCATTCAACAAAGGATTTGCTCCCGGATTAATAGATGGTCGTCTTGGGGCTCGTTTTCGTGCATCTGCCAAGGTAGATATGGAACTCAATTATCATTATTTTGCTACTGCTACTGAAGTAGATTTTAAAGAAGATTTGAAGAAGTCACTCGGTTCGGAAGTTGACTATCAGATCAATTGGTCCGTAATGAAAGATGTGAAACTCTCTGCCGGTTATTCTTTTATGCTTGGAACGAAGACGATGGATGCTGTGAAAGGCGGAAATCATAAGAGTTGGCAAGACTGGGGATGGGTATCTGTCAATATCAACCCGAAAGTGTTTTTTACAAAATGGTAATTGAAACCTAGCTAGGATTCAGATTAAACCGTTGATAGAATATATAAGAAGGTGTGTCAAAAGTAACTAAACTCTCCTCCTTCAGGAATGAGGGGAGTTTAGTTACTTTTGACACATTTACATTTGCAGTATTAAATATCACAACAAAATATAAGTGTATATTTGAAAAGTAGAGTTGCAGTGAACTAACTTTGACACTAGTCTTAAATGACTATAGGCTGAATCAGAC